>NZ_JAKRNB010000029.1:0-22087 GCF_022347395.1 Corynebacterium sp. ACRPF | reverse complement strand
TGAACTACCAGCCCGAACCAACGACGCAAACCGCGCCACAACAGCAGAATCCGGAACCCATTTCGACTCCACACAATCACCTAACCCATGTCAGGTGTTTCCACGACCGCTAGAAATCAAGTCTTCGTGACGCTTAGCCCGCCCACATGTTGTCAAGGCCACGTCCGGTAAATGCCGTGGTCAGCTTTTCATGCTGTGCAAGCTTTGCTAGGGTTGACAAAGTTATGGAGGTGCGCGTTAAGCGCCCTATTAGATTTAGTTCCCAAGGAGGGTTAGCTGTGAGCGATGAGCAGCAGCCGAAGAATTCGGGTGCATCGCGCCCGACCGGTAAGCGTCAGCTCTCTGGTGCGGCTACCACGTCCTCCGCGGACTACGCCGATAAGCACGTCGTCCGCGTCGAGGATAAGAACCACGATGACACCCCAGGTGGTGGCGTAGCCGCCTTCCCGGGCGAGGTAGCATCCGAGATGAAGAAGGTGGTGTGGCCTACCGCTAAGGAGATGCTGCAGTACACCCTCATTACCTTTGCGTTCCTTATCGTGCTGACCGTTTTGGTCTGGGGCGTTGACACCCTGGCTGGTCTCGGAGTTGAGCAGGTTCTCTCAGATTAGTAAGATAAGCGCATAATCTTTTATCCCGCTGTTTCCGCTTAAAGGAACGGCGGGATACTTTTTGCCCATACGCGGGCGGGTAGGCTGGTCCTACGCAACGCGCCGAGGAATTTTTTGGAGTAAGAATTATGAGCGACGAGAACAACGTCGAAACCGTAGGCACCTCGCTGGAAGAGGCAATGCAGTCCAACGTGCAGGAGCAGGCGGCAGAGCACGCTAGCTCTGTAGAAGAAGCGCAGCAGGAGGATGCTACCCCAGCCGCTCCGGTAGCGGAAGAAACTGAAGGAACGGCTGAGTCCACCGACGCTGCAGGCGAGTCCGCCGAGTCCACCGACGCAGCGGAACCGGCAGCGACCGAAGCAGAGGCCGAGGGTGCAGCCCCTGAGGCCGGCGAAGACGAGTCCGAGGATGCCGCCTACCGCAAGCGCCTGCGCGCCTTTACCCGCGAACTGAAGAAGCAGCCGGGCCAGTGGTACATCATTCAGTGCTACTCCGGCTACGAAAACAAGGTAAAGACCAACCTGGACATGCGTGCCCAGACCCTCGAGGTAGAAGATTCCATCTTCGAGGTCGTAGTTCCTATTGAGCAGGTCCTAGAGACCAAGGACGGCAAGAAGAAGATCGTGAAGCGCAAGCTGCTACCGGGCTACGTCCTGGTTCGCGCTGAGCTTAACGACGCCGCATGGTCCGTCATCCGCGAAACCCCAGGCGTGACCTCCTTCGTGGGCAACGAAGGCAACGCCACCCCGGTCAAGACCCGCGACGTGGCAAAGTTCCTCATGCCCAACGAGGCACCGTCCACCAAGGGCGATGCTGCCCCGAACGAGGCAGAGGGCGAGCAGGTTGTGGCTATGCCGGAGAAGGAAGTGGCCAAGAAGTACGCGCACGATTTCGAGGTGGGCGAGGCCGTGACCATCCTGTCCGGCCCGCTGGCCGCCGTATCCGCGACCATTTCCGAGATCGACCCGGAGACCGGCAAGATGCAGGGTCTGGTGTCCATCTTCGGCCGCGAGACCCCGGTGGAGCTGTCGCCGACCGAGATCGAGCGCATCTCCTAAAAAGTGATTTTGTGCAGGGCGCACGGTGTTCTAAACTGGAACGCCGTGCGCCTTTGGCGTGCGTATAAGAAAACGTTTCATCCTCCGGTGGCCCACTGAAGGTGAGCATCCGGACGGGATCCCGTTATTCATCGTGGCGGACATCCCGGTAACACAGGAAAGAGGTAATTCGATGGCTCCTAAGAAGAAGGTATCCGGCTTCATCAAGCTGCAGATCGAGGCAGGCGCCGCTAACCCGGCACCGCCAGTTGGCCCGGCACTGGGTGCCCACGGTGTCAACATCATGGAGTTCTGCAAGGCTTATAACGCCGCTACCGAGAACCAGCGTGGCAACGTGGTTCCGGTTGAGATCACCGTCTACGAGGACCGTTCCTTCGACTTCAAGCTGAAGACCCCGCCGGCAGCTAAGCTGCTGCTGAAGGCCGCTGGCATCCAGAAGGGCTCCGGCGTCCCACACACCGACAAGGTCGGCTCTGTGTCTTGGGATCAGTGCAAGGAAATCGCAGAGACCAAGTTTGCGGACCTGAACGCACGTGACATCGAGAACGGCGCTCGCATCATCGCCGGTACCGCCCGCTCCATGGGCATCACCGTTGATGGCGCACCGGAGAAGTAAAAACTTTATGTGGTAGGGCCAGCTACGGCCCGCCGAACACCACACCAATCCAGAAAAGGAATTGTTAAATGAGCACCAAGTCTAAGGCTTATAAGGCCGCTGCGGAACTGGTAGATAAGTCCCGCCTGTACCGTCCGATCGAGGCTACCAAGCTGGCCAAGGAGACCTCCTCCAAGAACTTCGACGCCACCGTTGACGTCGTCTTCCGCCTGGGCGTTGACCCGCGCAAGGCTGACCAGCTGGTTCGCGGCACCGTTTCCCTGCCTAACGGCACCGGTAAGGACGTTCGCGTTGCTGTCTTCGCTGAGGGCGAGAAGGCTACCGCTGCTCAGGAAGCTGGCGCTGACATCGTCGGCACCGCTGAACTGATCGAGCAGATCAACGAGGGCAACATCGACTTCGACGTTGCTATCGCTACCCCGGATCAGATGGCCAAGGTTGGCCGCGTTGCCCGCGTCCTGGGCCCGCGTGGTCTGATGCCGAACCCGAAGACCGGTACCGTTACCGCAGACGTTGCTAAGGCAATCTCTGAGGTTAAGGGCGGCAAGATCTCTTTCCGCGTTGATAAGGCTGCTAACCTGCACGCCATCCTTGGCAAGGCATCCTTCGACGCTGAGAAGCTGGCTGAGAACTACGGCGCCCTCATGGATGAGATCCAGCGCCTGAAGCCTTCTTCCGCTAAGGGTATTTACGTCAAGCGCGCTACCATCTCCACCACCTCCGGCCCGGGCATCCCGGTTGACGGTTCCGTGGTTAAGGATTACACCGCGTAAGCAGTTCTAACGCACTGCGTTCAAAGTTAAAGGGCTTCGAGGAATTCCTCGAAGCCCTTTTTCTATGTCTTAGCCCGCCTGCAGCTACACGACGTCAATATCGTCTGGCACCCAATCGCCGCCGTCGAAGTAGACGTTGCGTGCCAAAGGAATTTGGTGCGAAGCAGACTCCAGGATGTGCATAAAATATCCGGCTGTATTCGGAATGGCGAGGGTATCTCCTACGGCGATGCCGTCCGGGAAGTCCAGTTCGCGGCGGAGGATAACCTCGTCTTCAATGCAGTAGGCGCCCACCACAAAGCCGGTGCGTGGCTCGCGGGAGATATCCTTTACCGGCCCAGCCGTAGGTACCAGGAGGGGGTCTAGCAGGATGTCATCTGCGGCGGTCCGGCATTGGGTGCGATTCATCGCCACGCCGATAAGGGGCAGGCCATCAGAGCGTTCTTTGAGGAAGCTCACCTCGGCGAGGATGACTCCACAGCCGTCGAGGAGGCTGCGGCCGGGCTCCAGGTGAAGTGCGATATCCCGCTCGCGCAGCGCAGTGCCAGCGGCGCCGTAGCCGGGGACCTCGCCGGAGAGGAGCTGGTCCAACCACTGACCGCGCGTCGGCTCCTGCCAGAAGGGGTAAGTATTGGAGAGCGGATCCGATTTCCACGTGAATGGTTCACCGGTACCAGCGCGTTGGGAGGCGATGCGCTCGAGGTAATTCTCCCACTGCTCGCGGGATTCCAGGTAGCTCATGGGCACGCCGCCGCCGATATCGATGAAACCTGCGGGCTGGCCCAATGTGCGTACGTGCTCGACCAAGGAAATTGCCTCTGCAAGGGCGGTTCGGCGGTCGGCCTCGCTATAGCCATGCAGGTGCACGTGGACGCCCACAACACGAAGTTCCTGTGGCCACTCGGATTGCCGCCATGCCGGCAGCCTCTCGCCGAAGCGGGTGGGAGGTAGGGAGTTCGGATCTGGAGCGAGGCGTGGCGCCACGTGGGCGGTGGTGTTTAAATCCCGCGCGATGGCGGCGATGTGGTGGGATTCGGCGCGAGAATCACAAGAGATAGTAACTCCCCGCGAAACCGCGAGGTGGAGCAAGCCATCGGTTTTGATAGCGGCGCTGAGGATGATGCGCTCGGGGGCGACACCGCGGTCGAGCACTTGGCGGAGCTCGTTCTCGCTGGCTACATCCACCCCGAGCCCGGCATCGCGCGCAGCATCGACAAAACACAGAGCCTTATTGGCCTTGCGTGCGAAAAACACCTGGGTCTCCACGCCGTGGGAAGCGCCCGCGTCGAGCAGCTCTTGGGCATTGTGGCGCAGCGGAGCGGGATTCAACACGTTCACCGGAGAACCGAAGCGCGAGGTCAATGCGCTGACGCGCTGCGGGTTTTCGACGAGATCACGCATCCACCGTTCCCACCGGGCGCGCAGCGGGACGGTGCCGTGAACGGGTAGTGGCTCTACAGGGGTGGTGGTGGTCATGGGTTTCCTACTTTCTCCGCCCAGCGGGGGATGTCATCGTGCACGGAACGGTTAAGGGAGTCATGGCCGGGCAGGGAGAGCTCATTCATCCGGCCAATTTCCACCACGCCAGCAACGTCGTGGAAGGGGGAGGGGGTGGCTTGGGGAGCAACGGTGGCGTCAATAAGCAGGTCCACGCCGCCCTTTTCCCGCCAGGAATCTATCTGCCCAGGCGTGCCTAGGTAGGCGGTATTCACCACACCGGAGTGGATCAGCTCGAGCAGGCGCCTGGCTGTGACCGGTGGCGGACCAAAAGCCACGCGCTCAAGGGCGCGTGAAAGCTCGCGGAAGCCAGGCATGGGGCCATGCGCCTTGTGCCAATCGACGCAGTCTTGGAATACCCCACGAAACGCCGCACCCACGGCCGCGGCCGGGGTGAGCGGACCGGTACCTTCGGCCGCACGTAGGGAAGCCTCAAGCTCAGCGACGGCATCGCCAGTGAAATCCTGACCGTCGATAACGGCGGCGAGGTCGGCAGTAGAGAAGTCACCGAATTCGCCTGCAGCCCCAATGAGGATCTCACGCAGCTCCGAAGCGTTGTCGATATGCGCGCAGGCCTGCCGCCACCGCGGTGACACCTCCGGCAGCAGTGTCTCTGGGGCTGGCTTTACCTCCATGAAGCGCCCGCTGCGGCTAACCGGGTAGATGGTTTCGGCGGTATCGCCATACAGCAGGCACACATCGATGAAGCTTAGGGCGGCACCGCGAACGCCGATTCGCCGTGCGGAGCTCGGGAGATCGGCACCGAAGTAGAGACCGGTGACTGGTACGCACGAGGCCTCATAGGCCAAAGAACAAGCGTGGAGATGGTCGTGGCCGGTGCAGACTAGAACCTCGTCGAAGGGGGCGCCATCGACCATGAAACCTTCTCCGTCGGTGCTTACCGCGGTCACGCGGTGCGGCAGGTGCCGGATGCGAACGTGGGCCGGCGCGCGGCGCACTGCGGCGGACCAGGTATCGGTGAGGAATTGGCCCACCTGAGCCCGCGGTGGGAAGGCATCGGTGGTGTCTTCACCGCGGCGGGTGCGCCAGGCGTTGAAACTATCGTGGGCAGTGGTGACGATGGCGCAGTTGACGTTGAGGCGCCACTGCGGCGGCTGCTGCGGACGGTAGACGGCGCCCGCACCGGCGGGGTAGGGGTCAAAGACAGTGACATCGAGTGGAACGCGGGCGCGCTCGATAAGTTCCTCGACGGCCCACAGGCCGCGCGGTCCACCTCCAATGATGGCAATGCGGCGGGCAGAGCTAGCAGAAGTCACTGCGCCGACCCCTCGATGCGCGCCGCGAGTTCAGAGGGCGAAATGTCAAAGTTTTCGCACACCCAGGAATCGTTATAGATGGTGTCGAGGTAAGGCTGGCCGGCGTCGTGCAGCACGGCAACCACTTCAGCCCCTGCCGGCAGGGAGGGCGCGAGGCGCTGGAAGGCGGCGATGACGGCACCGCCGGAAGCGCCAGGCAGCAGACCCTCGGCTTGGGCGAGTTGTCGGGCGGCAACGATGGCATCAAGATCCGGAACCCTCTCCACGGAAGAAGGCGAAAACCTGGTGGATAGTTCGGTTACGATTCCGGCGCCATAGCCAGGCAGCATGCGGGTACCGCGCTCACCACCAAAAAGCACGGAGCCTTCCGCATCAACGCCGATTGTGTGGGTATCGGCGCCCAGCTCGGAGAGCTTGCGTACGCAGCCGCCAAGGGTTCCGGTGGTGCTCATAGCCACGAGTAGATGACTGGGCGCCTGACCGAGCTGGTCCAGAATCTCCGTCATGGTGCCTTCCGCGTGGGCGTGGAAGGCGGCTTCATTGGAATACTGGTTGAGGTTGAAAGACTCGGGGATCTCTTCCAAAAGCTCGGCCACGCGGGTGCGGCGGGCGGTGAGCCAATCGCCGGTTTCTGGATCGGGGTGGTCGAGCAATTCCACGTGTGCGCCATAGGCCCGCATGGTAGCTACCGTGGAGGCGTTGACCCGCGGATCCACCACGCAATGGAATTTCATGCCTTGTAGCGGGGCTTGGCGAGCTAGAGCCATGCCCAGGTTGCCGGAGGAAGATTCCACCAGCGTCGAACCAGGACGGATATCGCCGGCTGCGAGGGCTGCCTGGATAAGGGCTCGGGCGGTCCGGTCTTTTGCAGAACCGCCGAGGTTGAATTGTTCGAGTTTGAGATAGAGGTGGACATCCGGCCGGGGGCTAATCGCCTCCACTCGCATGAGTGGGGTATTGCCAATGGGCGGGTGCGCTTGAGAATGAATCCTGGGGCTCATCATTGGCCCCATGGTAGACCTTTACGCCCACCTTTTCCGCCGGCTTAGTCTTTGATCTCCGCATAGGCATCGAGCGCGGCTTGGCGTGATTCCTTTAGGTCCACGATGGGCGGGGCGGACAGCGCGGGTGCCCAGCGGCGCACGTACTCGCCCTGAGGGTCGAAGCGCTTCGCCTGCGTTTCGGGGTTGAAGATGCGAAAGAAGGGCGCGGCATCATCGCCGCAGCCGGCCACCCACTGCCAATTAAAAGGATTGGAGGCGGCATCGGCGTCCACCAAGGTGTCCCAGAACCATTCCTCGCCCAAGCGCCAGTGGATGCCCAGGTTCTTGGTGAGGAAGGAGCCCACCACCATGCGCACGCGATTGTGCATATACCCGGTGGCCCATAGCTCGCGCATTCCGGCGTCGACAAGCGGAATGCCCGTAGTACCTGCCTGCCAGTCCTTAAGCCGCGGGTCATCCCAAGACCAGTCGAAGCGGTCGAATTTCTCCCGCACGTTCTCGGTGGCGAGATTGGGCAGGTGGTAGAGGCGGTGCCAGGCAAAGTCGCGCCATAGCAGCTCGGAGTGAAACTTGGCGGATTCGGGCTCCTCGGCCGCGGCGAACCACACCTCGCGCGGGGAGACCTCGCCAAAGCGCAGGTGGGGCGAGAGTAGGGAGGTGGCATTGAGCGCGGGGATATCGCGCTCCTCGGTGTAGTTGGCCAGGTCCAGCTGGGCTAGTCGCTCGCGCGCGCCGGCCTCGCCGGGCGTCCAGTGCTCGGCCAGGGATGCGGCCCATGCCGGCTCGGTAGGTTTGGGCCAGGCAGATGCACTGCTTGCCGACGCCCCCATCTCCGGCACTCCCTCCGGTTCATCTCCCGCCACCTGGGAGGCGGCTGCCTTGGAGAAGGGAGTAAAGACCTTATAGGGCTGGCCCTGACCATTGGTGACCTCCCACGGCTCCACCAAGGTGAAGCCGGGCGAGGAAGTCGCGGTGATGCCCTGGGAGGCCAGGGTTTCCTTGACGGTGGCATCGACCTCGCGCAGCGGGCCATGGTAGCGGCGGGTCCACGTGACGGTGGTGGCGCCCAGTTCGGCGGCGAGGCGGGGGATTTCCTCGCGGGCATCGCCGGCGGCGCGAATGAGCTCTACGCCGTGGTCAGCGAGGTCGCGGGCGAGGGAATAAAGGGAGCGCTCGCGCCACCACGTGGTCGCGCCGCCCAGCGGGCGGGTGCCGGGATAGGCGGGCTCGTCGAGGACGGCGGCGACCAAGGAGGCGTCGCCAAGCGAGGCGGCCTCGGACGCGCGGAAAAGTGCCTGGTTATCGTGCAGGCGCAGGTCATCGCGGAACCACATGAGGGAGGTCATGGCGGCTATCCTACGCGGCGGAAACGCCGATTTGGAGAAACCGCGGGTGGGGAGGTAGTGTTTTCCACGAAGTTTGAACGGCCACTTCACGGCCGAGTCAAAGTTCACCGAAGACCGTTGGTCATCCATCTGGATCGAAGGTTCTCCATCCTAGGAGACGGCCCACGCAGGAGACACTTTGCGATTATTCGCGGCATTCTCTTATGTCGCGCGCCCTGTGCTCTTGCACGGGGCTTTTGTTGTTTCGGGCAACCGAAGCAAGGAAGGCCCCGGCGGAATAATAAAAGAGATGTTTTGGAAGGAGGCGAGAGACAATGGCAAACCCAAAGAACACTGCAGACCTGGCAGAGCTGAAGGAGAAGCTGGCTGGCGCTAACTCTGTTGTATTGACCGAGTACCGCGGCCTGACCGTATCCCAGCTGCAAGAGCTGCGTAACGATCTGGGCTTTGACGTTGACTACTCCGTCGCCAAGAACACCCTTTTCAAGATCGCTGCCAAGGAAGCTGGCATCGAAGGTCTTGATGATTTGCTGACTGGCCCGACCGCAATTGCGTTCATCAAGGGCGAGGCAGTGGATGCTGCGAAGGCCATCACCAAGTTTGCTGATGACAACAAGGCACTCGTCATCAAGGGTGGCTACATGGACGGCGACGCACTGTCTGCCGACCAGGTTGAGGCCATCGCCAAGCTGGACAACCGCGAGACCACCCTCGCAAAGCTGGCTGGCGCTATGAAGGGTTCTATGGCGAAGGCAGCTGCTCTCTTCAACGCTCCTGCAACCAAGGCTGTACGCACCGTCGCAGCCCTGCAGGACAAGAAGGAAGCAGAAGCTTAAGTCGTCACAAAAGACGCACAATTACAACACCGTGTGCGCCGCATAAATCACGCGCAGCGCACACACAACACAGAAAGGACTTGCCATCATGGCTAAGCTCACCAAGGACGAGCTCATTGAAGCTTTCAAGGAAATGACCCTCATCGAACTGTCCGAGTTCGTTAAGGAATTTGAAGAGGTATTCGACGTTGAGGCTGCTGCTCCGGTTGCTGCTGTTGCAGCTGGCGCTCCGGCTGAGGGCGGCGCTGCTGCCGCTGAGGAGAAGACCGAGTTCGACGTCGTTCTGACCGACGCTGGCGCTAAGAAGATTGGCGTTATTAAGGCTGTCCGCGAGATCGTCTCCGGCCTGGGCCTGAAGGAAGCTAAGGAAATGGTCGAGGGTGCTCCTAAGGCTATCCTCGAGGGCGCTTCCAAGGACGACGCTGAGGCTGCTAAGACCAAGCTGGAAGAGGCTGGCGCTTCCGTCGAGCTCAAGTAATTTCACTGAGCTTTACGCTTTCAAACCCCCACTCTTACCGCCGCGCGCGGTGGGAGCTGGGGGTTTCCTCGTTTTATGCTCGCGGGCGCAATGCGGGTAGTACAGCAATGGCCAATAGTGTCAAAGTGTGACACTATGGCATTGTGGAGTTCAGGAGGGGTAGCTTAGAGCGCTTTCACACAGATGGTAAGGCGCCAAAGTACGTGCCCCCTGAACTGCGAAGGATACTGCGTCGCAAATTCATCATGATTGACCGAGCAGCCTCTCTTGCCGATTTGAGGATTCCACCAGCGAATCACTTAGAGAGGCTGAAAGGGCAGTGGGACGGATTTTATTCCATCCGTGTTAATGCGCAGTGGAGAGTAGTCTTCCGGTGGACAGGGAAAGGAGCTGTGGACGTTGACTTCATCGATTATCACAAATAAGGGGGAAGAGTCCTCGGATGTCGTCCCCGTTCCACACCCTGGAGAGGTTCTGCGCGAGGAATTTCTGGAGCCGCTCGGACTGACTCAATACCGCTTAGCCAAGGATATTTTTAGCTCCAAGTCTCAAATTTCCAAGCTGGTGCGTGGGCGCATTGGGATTAGTGCGGAAATGGCGCTCCGTCTTTCCGCCTATTTTGGCAATTCGGCAGAGTTTTGGCTGGGGCTGCAAGAAGAGTTTGATCTCTGGTGCGCGCGGCAGACCACGGATACTAGCAGCATCATCGCTTGGAATGCGCAGACGGCTTAAAACCAATCCGGTGTGGCGGGGCGGCCTGTAGAAACAGGGAATCGCCGCCACGGGTTGTAGAATTAGCCCCCATGCTGCCCAAGTCCCGCATTTTTTCCGTCCTGCTTTTAGGCCTCGGCGTCGCGCTCATCGCCGCCGGTATTGTGGCGCCGGCGTTTTTGGATTACTCCCCGCGGCTGCCGTTGAACCTGAAAAACAGTACGTGGACACTGCACGATGATTCTGCGGATTCGCAGCAGCTGTCCAAGGACGGCACCCAGCCATGTTCGGGCCCCATGACCTACCAAATCAACATGGATATCCAAGAACCCTCGGACGAGGAGAAGGCCACCTTGCGCATTGGAGAAACCCGCATGCGTGGCGACGGTGAGGGCCTCAATGACCTAAGCCAAGCCCAGGTGTGGAGCTACCCGGTGGACCGCCTGAGTGGTGAGGCTCTGGGGGAGGCGTCGCTTAGCCATACGCTTGCTACGCCTTCGGACAAAGTAACGGTGGATGGCTACTGGCTTAAGTTCCCGGCTGATGCGGAGAAGACCAACTACCCGGTCTTTGACCCGACCCTGCGCAAGGCCGTCGATGCAGTCTTTGAAGAAGAAACCACGATGGACGGTCGCACGGTCTACCGCTACCACCAAGAAATTGAGCCGACTAACGTAGCGCAGCTTTATGCGGCCGATGGCAATACCACCAGCCTGCCCAAGGAAGGCGGCGGCGAGGAGCAGGGCTACCTGACCCACTCCGGCAGCCGCGACTTCTATGTGGACCAACAAACCGGCCTCGTGGTGGGCATGGATATGGATATTGATGATTACTACGCGGACCGCGAGGGCGTGGGTCGTGAGCGCGCCTTCGTCTTTAACGGTTCTACCTCTGAAGAAGACCAGCAGGCGCTGCTCAAGGAGGCCGCAGATTTCCCGCGCGACCGCGTAGCGGAGATCGTGCGGTGGGTCGCCATCGGCCTCGGCGCACTCTTAGCCCTGCTCGGAATCATTGGTGCACTCGGCCTATTTGGCGGCAAGAACAAGCACGCCCGGTCGCGCCATAACCGCGGACGCGTCGGCGGCAATGCGGTGCCGGCGAGCCGGTAAAGGCCCAGCTGGAAAACAAAATCGCCGTCGGGGTTGCGGTGTATTGAGATTTTAGTGGTAGGGTGCTCGGTGGTTGTCGCGCACAGTGGCGCGGCCTGGACGCGTTAGCGCCGCGGCGAGCACGAGCTTGCCCCCTAGCGCGGTAGCGACACGCCCCAAGAGTGGTGTGTCTTTACATGGCAGGTCTTTTCCTATAAGCTGTTTCGTTGCGCTGGAATCTGGATCTTCGGTGCACATTTAGCCTTTCAGGCCGGTGATGGCAAAACCGACTTGACAAGGTGATTTTGTGCATTCTGAACCCAGACACTCCACAGCAGACCGAATGCTAGAATTACCAGCGGTTTTGCGGCTCGTCGGCCAGGGCGAGCAGGCAATCCGCGTGAGGTGCTGGAAGGACCCATCTTGGCAGTCTCCCGCCAGACCAAGTCAGTGGCCAATATCCCCGGAGCCCCGAAGCGATACTCGTTTGCAAAAATTAGCGAGCCTATCGCCCTGCCGGGTCTCCTTGACGTACAACTTGATTCCTTTGCTTGGCTCGTCGGCGCGCCGGAGTGGCGCGAGCGCGAGCAGGCTGAACGCGGCGATGACGCCCGCGTGACGAGCGGCCTCGAGGATATCCTTGAAGAGCTCTCGCCGATTGAGGACTACTCGGGCAATATGTCCCTGTCCTTGTCGGAGCCGCGCTTTGAACCGGTGAAAAACACCGTGGATGAGTGCAAGGAAAAGGACATCAACTACTCCGCGCCGCTGTACGTGACCGCAGAGTTTATTAATAACGACACCCAAGAGATTAAGTCGCAGACCGTCTTCATCGGCGATTTCCCGATCATGACGGATATGGGCACGTTCATCGTGAACGGTACCGAGCGCGTCGTCGTCTCTCAGCTGGTGCGCTCCCCGGGCGTCTACTTCGATCGCTCGATCGATAAGTCCACCGAGCGCCCGCTGCATTCCGTGAAGGTTATTCCTTCCCGCGGTGCATGGTTGGAGTTCGACGTCGACAAGCGCGACACCGTCGGCGTGCGCATTGACCGCAAGCGCCGCCAGCCGGTAACCGTGCTGCTTAAGGCACTGGGCTGGAGCGAGGAGCAGATCAGGGAACGCTTCGGCTTCTCCGAGCTCATGATGTCCACCCTGGAGTCGGACGGTGTAGCGAACACCGATGAGGCACTGCTGGAGATTTACCGCAAGCAGCGCCCAGGCGAGCAGCCTACCCGCGAGCTGGCACAGTCCCTGCTGGATAACTCCTTCTTCCGTGCAAAGCGTTACGACCTGGCAAAGGTCGGCCGCTACAAAATCAACCGCAAGCTGGGTCTCGGCGGCGACCACGATGGTCTGATGACCCTGACCGAGGAAGACATTGCCGTCACCCTCGAGTACCTGGTCCGCCTGCACGTAGGCGAGCGCGAGATGAAGGCACCAAACGGTGAGATGATCGCCCTGCACACGGATGACATCGACCACTTTGGTAATCGCCGCCTGCGCACCGTCGGTGAGCTCATCCAGAACCAGGTCCGTGTGGGCCTGTCCCGCATGGAGCGCGTTGTGCGCGAGCGCATGACCACCCAGGATGCGGAGTCCATCACTCCAACCTCCCTGATTAACGTGCGCCCGGTCTCTGCTGCTATCCGCGAGTTCTTTGGTACCTCGCAGCTGTCCCAATTCATGGACCACAACAACTCGCTGTCCGGCCTGACCCACAAGCGCCGCCTGTCCGCACTGGGCCCAGGCGGCCTGTCTCGTGAGCGCGCCGGCATTGAGGTGCGAGACGTTCACGCTTCCCACTACGGCCGTATGTGCCCGATTGAGACTCCTGAGGGCCCGAACATTGGCCTCATTGGTGCGCTGGCGTCCTACGCCCGCGTGAATGCTTTCGGCTTCATTGAGACCCCGTACCGCAAGGTTGTGGACGGCAAGATCACCGACCAGGTGGAGTACCTCACCGCCGATGAAGAGGACCGCTTCGCTATTGCTCAGGCCGAGGTCGAGCAGGACGCAGAGGGCAACCTCACCGGCGAGCGTATTGAGGTCCGCCTGAAGGACGGAGATATCGGGCTTACCGATGCCTCCGGTGTGGACTACGTTGACGTCTCCCCGCGCCAGATGGTTTCCGTGGGTACGGCCATGATTCCGTTCTTGGAGCACGACGATGCTAACCGTGCCCTCATGGGTGCGAACATGCAGAAGCAGGCCGTGCCGCTGGTGCGCTCCGAGGCTCCGCTGGTGGGTACCGGTATGGAGCAGCGCGCTGCGTACGACGCTGGCGACGTTGTTATCACCCCGAAGGCCGGTGTGGTCGAAAACGTCACCGCTGATGTCATCACCATCATGGATGATGAGGGCCAGCGCGATACCTACATCCTGCGTAAGTTCGAGCGCACCAACCAGGGCACCAACTACAACCAGACCCCGCTGGTTTCCATGGGTGAGCGCGTAGAGGCCGGCCAGGTTCTGGCCGATGGCCCTGGTACCCACAATGGTGAGATGTCCCTCGGCCGCAACCTGTTGGTTGCCTTCATGCCGTGGGAAGGCCACAACTACGAGGACGCCATCATCCTCAACCAGCGCATCGTGGAAGAGGACATCCTGACCTCCGTCCACATCGAAGAGCACGAGATTGATGCTCGCGATACCAAGCTGGGCGCTGAGGAAATCACCCGCGAGATCCCAAACGTCTCTGAGGACGTCTTGAGCGACCTGGACGAGCGCGGCATCATCCGCATCGGTGCCGACGTCCGCGCCGGCGACATCCTGGTGGGTAAGGTCACCCCGAAGGGTGAGACCGAGCTGACCCCGGAGGAGCGCCTGCTGCGCGCCATTTTCGGTGAGAAGGCCCGCGAGGTCCGCGATACCTCCATGAAGGTGCCGCACGGTGAGGTGGGCAAGGTCATCGGCGTTGCCCGCTTCTCCCGCGATGATGATGACGATCTGGCCCCTGGCGTCAACGAGATGATTCGCGTCTACGTGGCCCAGAAGCGCAAGATCCAGGACGGCGATAAGATGGCCGGCCGCCACGGCAACAAGGGCGTTGTGGGCAAGATTCTGCCGCCAGAGGATATGCCGTTCATGGAAGACGGCACCCCGGTAGACATCCTGCTGAACACCCACGGTGTGCCGCGTCGTATGAACATTGGCCAGGTCCTCGAGGTTCACTTGGGCTGGTTGGCACACGCCGGCTGGAAGGTCGACACCGAAGATCCGAAGAACGCCGAGCTGCTCAAGACCCTGCCGGAGGAGCTCTATGACGTTCCTGCGGATTCCTTGACCGCGACCCCAGTCTTCGACGGTGCTACCAACCACGAGATCGAGCGCCTGCTGGCTTCCTCCCGTCCTAACCGCGACGGCGATGTGCTGGTAGATGAGAACGGCAAGGCCACGCTTTTCGACGGCCGCTCGGGCGAACCGTACAAGTACCCAATTTCGGTTGGCTACATGTACATGCTCAAGCTGCACCACTTGGTCGATGAGAAGATTCACGCCCGTTCCACCGGTCCTTACTCCATGATCACCCAGCAGCCGCTGGGTGGTAAGGCCCAGTTCGGTGGCCAGCGCTTCGGCGAGATGGAGGTGTGGGCAATGCAGGCATACGGCGCTGCCTACACCCTGCAGGAGCTGCTGACCATCAAGTCCGATGACGTCGTCGGCCGCGTGAAGGTCTACGAAGCCATTGTTAAGGGCGACAATATTCCAGATCCGGGCATCCCTGAGTCCTTCAAGGTGTTGCTCAAGGAGCTGCAGTCCCTGTGCTTGAACGTGGAAGTTCTCTCCACCGACGGCACGCCGATGGAGCTGTCTGGCTCTGATGACGATGACATGGACAGCCCATCGCTTGGCATTAACCTGTCCCGCGATGAGGGTTCCTCCGCTGACATCGCCTAATTAGTTTCTTGGTCCACCGCGGGGTAAGTCCCCGCGGTAGGGCATAAACGTTCCATTCATACAAAGCCATCAACTCCTCGACAACGAGGATGAAAGGGAGACATTACGTGTTTGACGTAAATCTCTTCGACGAGCTCCGCATCGGTCTGGCCACCGCAGACGATATTCGTCGCTGGTCCAAGGGCGAGGTCAAAAAGCCTGAGACCATTAACTACCGCACCCTGAAGCCGGAGAAGGACGGCCTCTTCTGTGAGCGCATCTTCGGCCCCACCCGTGACTGGGAGTGCGCTTGTGGTAAGTACAAGCGCGTCCGCTACAAGGGCATCATCTGTGAGCGCTGTGGCGTTGAGGTCACCAAGTCTAAGGTCCGCCGTGAGCGCATGGGCCACATTGAGCTGGCCGCTCCGGTAACCCACATCTGGTACTTCAAGGGAGTTCCTTCCCGCTTGGGCTACCTGCTGGACCTGGCTCCGAAGGATCTCGAGCGCATCATCTACTTCGCAGCCAATATCATCACCTCCGTGGATGAAGAGGCTCGCCACAACGATCAGTCCACCCTGGAAGCAGAAATGCTCCTGGAGAAGAAGGACGTTGAGGACGATACCGAGTCCGAGATCGCCGAGCGCGCCTCCAAGTTGGAGTCTGATCTGGCCGAGCTGGAAGCAGCCGGTGCCAAGGCAGATGCCCGCAAGAAGGTGCAGAATGCTGCCGATAAGGAAATGCAGCACATCCGCGAGCGCGGCGAGCGCGAAATCGCCCGCCTCGATGAAATCTGGAATACTTTCATCAAGCTAGCTCCGAAGCAGATGATCATTGATGAGACCATCTACGAAGAGCTGGTGGACCGCTACGAGGATTACTTCACCGGCGGCATGGGTGCAGAAGCCATCCAGACCCTGGTCCGCAATTTCGACCTCGAGGCTGAGGCCGAGGAGCTGCGCGAGATCATCAACAACGGCAAGGGCCAGAAGAAGATGCGTGCCCTGAAGCGCTTGAAGGTTGTTGCGGCCTTCCTACGCTCCGGCAATGATCCGGCTGGCATGGTGCTGGATGCTGTCCCGGTTATTCCACCAGAGCTGCGCCCGATGGTGCAGCTGGACGGTGGCCGCTTCGCTACCTCCGACCTGAACGACCTCTACCGCCGCGTAATCAACCGCAATAACCGTTTGAAGCGCATGATCGACCTGGGTGCACCAGAGATCATTGTGAACAACGAGAAGCGCATGCTGCAGGAGTCTGTAGACGCGCTCTTCGATAACGGCCGCCGCGGCCGTCCGGTTACAGGTCCGGGCAACCGTCCGCTGAAGTCCCTGTCTGACCTGCTCAAGGGCAAGCAGGGCCGCTTCCGCCAGAACCTGCTGGGTAAGCGCGTGGACTACTCTGGCCGTTCCGTTATTATCGTTGGTCCGCAGCTGAAGCTGCACGAGTGTGGTCTGCCGAAGCTCATGGCTCTCGAGCTCTTCAAGCCGTTCGTCATGAAGCGCTTGGTAGAAAACGACTACGCCCAGAACATCAAGTCCGCCAAGCGCATGGTTGAGCGCCAGCGCCCAGAGGTGTGGGACGTTTTGGAGCAGGCCATTTCTGAGCACCCAGTGATGCTCAACCGCGCGCCTACGCTGCACCGCCTGGGTATTCAGGCCTTCGAGCCGAAGCTGGTTGAGGGTAAGGCTATTCAGCTGCACCCGCTGGCTTGTGAGGCGTTCAACGCCGACTTCGACGGTGACCAGATGGCAGTCCACCTGCCGCTATCCGCTGAGGCTCAGGCTGAGGCCCGCGTCCTGATGCTGGCTTCCAATAACATTCTGTCCCCGGCATCCGGTAAGCCGCTGGCCATGCCACGTCTGGACATGGTTACCGGCCTGTACTACCTGACCATGGACAAGTCCGAGGATGAGATCGGTGGCAATGGCCGCTACCGCGAGGCAGAAGAGGATAAGCCAGCAACTGGTGTCTTCTCCTCCTACGCCGAGGCTCTCATGGCCTATGACCGCGGCACCGTTGGCCTGCAGGCTCCGATCAAGGTTCGCATCGATCACCTTCGTCCGCCGAAGGAGATCGAGGAAGAGCAGTTCCCAGATGGCTGGTCCAAGGGCCAGGCATGGATGGGCTACACCACCATCGGCCGCGTCATGTTCAACGAGCTGCTGCCATGGAACTACCCGTACCTCGAGGGCATCATGGTCCGTAAGGGCGGCGGTTCCGGCAATAAGGTCCTCATCGGTGACGTGGTCAATGACTTGGCCAATAAGTACCCGATGATCACCGTGGCTCAGGTGCTGGACAACATGAAGGACGCCGGCTTCTACTGGGCAACCCGTTCCGGCGTGACCATCACCATGTCTGACGTTCTGGTTCTGCCGAATAAGACCGAGATCCTCGAGTCTTATGAGAAGGAAGCAGAGCGCATCGAACGCAAGTACTGGGAGCAGGGCGCCCTGACCGAGCGCGAGCGCTACGACCGCCTGGTTGAGCTGTGGAAGGACGCTACCGATACCGTCGGTGAGGCCGTCGAGAATATGTACCCGGACCACAACCCGATTCCGATGATTGTGAAGTCTGGTGCTGCCGGTAACATGCGTCAGATCTGGACGCTGGCCGGTATGAAGGGCATGGTTGTGAACTCGCACGGTGATTACATCACCCGTCCGATTAAGACCTCCTTCCGCGAAGGTCTGTCCGTGCTGGAGTACTTCAACAACTCCCACGGTTCGCGTAAGGGTCTGGCCGATACCGCACTGCGTACCGCTGACTCCGGCTACCTCACCCGTCGTCTGGTGGACGTGGCCCAGGATGTCATCGTCCGTGAAGAGGACTGTGGCACCCGCCTAGGCGTCCAGGTGCCAATCGGCGAGGAGTCCGGGGACAAGGTTGTTCTCTCCGAGCTGTGGGAGACCTCTGCATCGGGCCGCGTTCTTGCGACCGATGTCAAGGGCGAAGACGGCGAGGTTGTGGCCGAGGCCGGCTCTGACCTCACCGAGGAGCTCACCCAGAAGCTGCTTGACGCTAAGGTCACCGATGTCAAGGTTCGCTCCGTGCTGACTTGCCAGACTCCGGCCGGCGTATGCGCCAAGTGCTACGGCAAGTCCATGGCTTCCGGCCAGCTTGTCGATATCGGCGAGGCCGTCGGCATTGTGGCTGCGCAGTCCATTGGTGAGCCGGGTACCCAGCTGACCATGCGTACGTTCCACCAGGGTGGTGTCGGTGGCGATATTACCGGCGGTCTGCCGCGTGTTCAGGAGCTCTTCGAGGCCCGCAACCCGAAGAACCGCGCTCCTATCGCCTCCGTTGACGGCACCGTCTCCCTGTCCGATGAGGGCAACTTCTGGACCCTGACCATCACCCCGGACGACGGCTCTGATGATGTGGTTTATGAGAAGCTTTCCAAGCGTCAGGGCCTGGCTCAGGTTCGTCGCCCGATGGAGTCCAACCCGGACGCCATGATTGAGCGTTCCCTCAAGGACGGCGACCATGTCGAGACCGGTGACCGTCTGATGCGTGGTGCGGCTGACCCGCACGACGTTCTCGAGGTTCTCGGCCGTCGTGGTGTGGAGCAGCACCTCATCAATGAGGTGCAGGCTGTGTACCGTACCCAGGGTGTGGCTATCCACGATAAGCACATCGAGATCATTATCCGCCAGATGCTGCGTCGTGGCACCGTCATTGATGCGGGTACCACGGACTTGCTGCCGGGTAACCTCATTGACCTTTCTGAGGCTAAGCAGCTCAATGCTGCCCAGGTTGCAGAGGGCGGTGAGCCGGCTCAGCTGCGTTCGGAGATTATGGGTATTACCAAGGCTTCCTTGGCTACCGAGTCCTGGCTGTCTGCTGCATCGTTCCAGGAGACTACGCGTGTGCTTACCGACGCCGCTATTAACAAGCGCTCCGATAAGCTCATCGGCCTCAAGGAAAACGTCATCATCGGTAAGTTGATCCCTGCTGGTACCGGTATCTCGCGTTACCGTAATATCTCCGTTAAGCCGACCGAGGCTGCACGCAACGCTGCATACTCGATCCCGACTTATGGCGATTCCATCTACGGCGATGACGGCTTCGGTGAGTTCACCGGTGCTTCCGTCCCTCTGGATGAGGACTTCACCTTCTAAGTAGGAGCGAGGTAGCAACGGGCTAATTGCTGCCTCGAAAGAAAGCGTGTCTGGATTCCCAGGCACGCTTTTTTCATGCGAAAAAGGCGGACAGCTTAGAGAAGGCGTGCTGATCTCCAAGAGGGATATTTAGCTGATTTATCACGTATTTAAGTGACGTAAACAGTCCGAAGGGCGACTGACTAGGCAGATCTTCCGCTCCTGGGAGATGTGCACAATGTTAACCATAGATAATAATAAAATTAAATGTGGGTATCGGTTGTGAGGGCCGGCTGAGTTCAATAACGTTGCAAACTGAGGACAGTCAGAACTCAGCTAAAAATTCAATGTTCGTACGCCCAGGCCAAGAGTGGGGGCATGCTCCTGTTCTCTGTGTTCGCAATTTATATAAGGAAGGACTTTTCATGAAAATGAAGAGTTTTAACGGCGTAACTCGCCGTCGCGGCACTACTATCGCTGCCGCTGCTCTCTCTGTAGCTCTCGTAGCTCCGTTCGTTCACCCAGTTGTAAATCCCGCTTCCTCGCCAGTTGCTGCTGCTCAGGATGCAGCATCTGCGCAGGATCGCAGCGTTGATTCGCGGGGCACTTCGGAAGCGACTGCTATCCGAGCAGACGGTACTTGGGGTCAGAAGAAGGGCTACCAAGGTACGGTCTACTTGGATCGTGATTCAGGGCCAGAGGCTAAGAATGAAGCCGACGAGGCCATGCCTGGTGTAAAGGTCTTCTTGCAGTATGTTAACGGTAAGGGGCAGGTCTCTCCTATTTACTACACCACCTCGGACTCCGAGGGTAAGTTTGTCTTCGACTTGTCCAAGGCACCGAAGGATGGTTTGGGTAACCCGGTCGAATTCAAGTTGGCAGGCGATGAGAAGTTCCAGGTTCGCACGTGGGCTGAGAACCCGAACCCTGCAAAGTACACCTTAGCGGCCGGTGGCGACATGTACAGCGGTCGCTTCCATAACCGAACGACCCGTAAATGGGAGGACTGGGACTTTACGGCCGGCATTAACCGAATTGTCGATTCTAAGGTCGTATTCCAAGAACGTCCGAACGTAGATGGGTGGCTTGCAAAGCCTGAAGCTGATTGGACCGAGGCGCCGACTGCTGATAAGCAGTGGCCAAAGGGTGGTATTTATGGTACCGCACGAGGCGATGTTTGGTGGGAAAACAATGAGGCTGGGGGCTCACTTTCCAACCAATACTTTAAGGATTCTTCAGATCGTGCCGCTACTAATGTTAAAGTAGTAGGCTCCTATGTTAACGATGAAGTAGCACGTCAGTTTGACGCTTGGAAGGCCGCAAACAAGAACTATAGTCGTGAACAGTTCCGCGTCGCCCAGAAAGAAATCGTCGACAAATATCAGGCTGAGCACGGAAAAGGCTCCCATATCGCAGAGTCTCGCGTAGCTTATGTAAAGGATGACGGTTCCTTCTATCTCCCCTTTGCTGGCTTGTATGGTATTAGCCACAACAAGAAGGGGAATAAAACCACTGACGAAGAGTGGGGCACGCTCGTCTCCGCCAAGGACGAAAAGCACGATAACGAGATGCAGTGGGACGGCATCGCAGGTCAGCGTCACCGCCACATCAACGTGGACTACATGTACTTGTATCCGGTAGTTGGCGACAACCGTGATCTGTGGATGGGTAACTACCAGGACAATATGTTCCAGCCCTCCCATGGTGGAAACCTCGGTATTGAGAATACGTCAGCTAATATTTCTGTCCAGAACTTCGCGTTGTTGACTCCGCGCCCGATTCACGACGTATTCAATTACGACAACACTTCTTCCATCGCAGCTCCTGGTGATACCGCCAAGTCGAAGACTACCGGCCTGGTCCCTAACCAGAAGTACGCTATTAAGTGGGTTGCGGACGGTAAATCCACCGGTGAGGCTTGCACTGTCACCGCTAACGAGCTAGGTGAGTTGGAATCCTGTGATTTCACAGTTCCGAAGAACCTGTCCAAGGCGACTGTATACTCTTCCCAGGTATTCGCCGCCGATGCTTCGGGTAAGCCTACGGGCACGCTACTCCTGGCGGATTCTTTCCTGGCAGACCCGACCTTCGTTCGTTACGAAGACACCAAGGGCACAGCCAAGGAAAAGGATCTTGAAGCGAAGCCTTCTTTTGACAACCCGAATACTGACGCGGTCGAACAAAAGCCGGCAGGTGCAACCTTCGAGTTCGCGGATCCCGCTGCTGCTGAGAAACTTGGGCTGAGTATTGATGATATTGATCCTAAGACCGGCGCAGTTAAATGGCCTGCGGATAAACAGGTTGAAGGCGAAAACGAGGTGCTCGTAAAGGTCACATGGACCCCTGCTGCGGGTGCTGATTCAGTATCGCGTGAAGTTCCTGTGAAGTTTAACCTAGATGCACCCGCTTCGAAGGATAAGGATAGTGAGTCTTTCGAGCCTAAGTATGAGGGTGGTTCTGGTAAGCCGGGTGAGGATGTGACGGTTCCGGCTCCGACCATTAAGGACGAGGATGGTAAGGAGACCGAGGTGCCGGAGGATACTAAGTTCGCCCCGGGTGAGGGTGCTCCGGATGGTGTGACGGTTGATGAGAATACCGGTGAGGTTACTGTTCCGGTTTCGGAGGATGCTGAGCCGGGTGACAAGATTACTGTTCCGGTTGATGTGACCCACCCGGATGGTTCTACGGGCACCGTTGATGTGACTGTCACTGTCGATGATCCGGATAAGTTCCAGCCTGAGTATGGGGATGGTTCTGGTAAGCCGGGTGAGGATGTGACGGTTCCGGCTCCGACCATTAAGGACGAGGAT
>NZ_JAKRNB010000028.1:0-27596 GCF_022347395.1 Corynebacterium sp. ACRPF | reverse complement strand
CCAACCAAGGCAACTAAGCCACGACGATCCGATTCAGACAACGAATGAAACGGGCCAACAACCCCAGACACAACAACACCCTCCTAAGGGAAAGTGTTGCAACGACCCTCTGAACTCAAGCGTTCCCAGGAGCTCTGAGAAGTGCCACAATGGCGAGCGCTCCACTCGGATCACCATTTTCGTCCATATAAACCGGCAAAACCGTCGACGAAAACCGAGGTTTGGATGGACGATATCGTTGAAGACAGTACTAAGCCAGTCTCGAAGAGGGAGCCGATGATGGATGGCAGTGGCATCTACACAGTTGCACGGCAGCGCGCCGAAGAGATGCTCGGCTCGCAGGTACAGCATCCTTTCGGGCCCGACTGGGAAGTATTCAAAGTACGCGGCAAGGTTTTCTTGTTGTTGACCGCGGTGACGGGCCAAGAGCAAATGATTGTTAAGGCCGAGCCGGAGGACTGCCAAGCGCTACAGCAGCAGTATTCGTTCATTGCGCCGGGCTACCACATGAATAAGCGGCATTGGGTTTCCGTCTACCCACACGCAGACCTGCACCAACGCCTGATAGAGGAGTTAGTCACGGATTCCTATCGTATGGTGGTGGAAAAGCTGCCGAAAACGCAGTGTCCTATTGACCCGACATCTTTGGGTTAAGGGCCGTGGAGAGTCACTTTATATCTAAAGCCTTGTTGTTAAAATAAATCTCATGACCGAGCGCGATGACTTCTGGCTTGATGATGAAGAACTGGCATCATTTATGTCCCTAATGAGTGTAAATATTCGCTTGACTAATATTTTGGATGCTCAGCTGCGCGATGATGCAGGTCTGAGCTTTTTTGAGTACACGGTGCTCTCCCGGCTATCTGAGGCGGAAAATCGTGAAATGCGTATGCGTGACCTAGCGATTACTGCCAATGGTTCTTTATCGCGCTTAAGCCAGGTCGTTACGCGCCTAGAAAAGCAGGGGTGGGTTGTGCGCCAGCCGTGTCCGACCGATGGCCGTACCACCATGGCGCAGTTGACGGATAGCGGCTGGGACAAGGTGGTAGAGACGGCACCTGGGCACGCTAAGCAGGCGCGGAAGTCCGTAATGGATAAGCTAACCCGCACGCAGATTCGCCAGATGCTGCAGATTAATCAGCGGATTATTAAGGCCATCGAGAATGATGAGCGCTACGGTGGGCGCTATTAGGTAGTGCGCCTTGCGAGGCTATGGCTTGGGATAGCCGCGGCGGCCCGAGACGGTTTTATCGAAAGGTATCCAAAACCGTAGGGCCGCTTCCTGGTTTTTGGAGATACCGATACGCGGTCCGCACACCCATTCTGGTTCGGTGGTTCGCTCTACAATCTGAATCGGTTGGTGATTGTCTTCGAGCGTGAAGCCGAGGGCCTTGCCGAGGTTTCCCGGTCCGCGGGCGAGATTATGAAAATCAGAGGTTCCACGGCGGGCAAAGGCGGTGTCGGCGCCCTCGATGATTTCACCGCCCCGCAGCAGGCAGCCCTGACCAGTGCCTTCAGGGGCGCAGACGATATTGACGTTGCGATGGATGCCGTAAGAAATATAGACGTAGAACCTGCCCGGCGGACCGAACATGGCCGCATTACGCGGGGTCTTGCCATTGAAGGTGTGTGCCGCGGAGTCCTCGGCGCCTAGGTAAGCCTCGACCTCAGTGAGGCGGATGCTCACCCCGGCATGGGTGAGGGTGCAGCCGAGGAGTTGGGGAGCGACGGCGTCGGCAGTCAGGGCAAAATCAATCATTAACCACGAGCGTAGTAGCGCTTACCTGGCACAGGGGTGCGCAGGAGGCGATCCAGGCTCACGGGCTCGAGGCCCTTGGCGCGTAGGCCATCGATGACGCAATCGGCGGCGTCCACGGTGGTGGGGTGGATATCATGCATCAAGATAATGGAACCGGCGCGGGCACCCTGCACGGCCGAGGAGCAGACGTGATCAGAGTTGCGGTCCTTCCAATCCACGGTGTCGACGTCCCAGAGCGCTTGGGAGACGCCCTTATCGCGGGTTGCCTGATCCACGGTGGCGTTGGTAGCGCCGTAGGGCGGGCGTACCCAGCGCGTACCCTGGCCGGTGGCCTTCTTAATAGCGGCGTTGCCGGCGTCGATTTCTTGGGATACCTGCTCATAGGACAGGGTATTGAGCTGGCGGTGGCTCTTGGTGTGGTTGCCGATGGTGTGGCCCTCGGCCTTCATGCGTTTGAGCAGCTCAGGGTGCTGCGCAGCACTAGGGGCGATCACCATGAAGCTTGCGTGGGCGTTCTTGGCCTTAAGTTTGTCCAGCAGGCGGTTGGTTTCGGCGCCTGGGCCGTCATCGTAGGTGATAGCTACGCAGTTGGCACAGTCGACGCCACCACTATTGCGTGGCTTTGTTTTCTTCTCCTGGGCCGGGGTGGGCGCCTTCTGCTTAGGAGCCTTGTGCGGGAGAGCCTTGGAGGAGATGTCCTCGACCTGCGCGCGGGCGTCATCGATGCGGTGGTTGATTTCGTCTTGGATATTCGAGCTGGAGGACGCAGGCAGCTGTGGAATCTGCGGCAACTGTGCGTTAGCGGCCGCTGGAACGGCAGCGGCGACGAGCACGGTGAGGGCGGAGGTGAGAATGTGACGCATAGTCTTCCTAAGGATGAGGGAAAGTGGACACGATGTGTCCATGACCCTAGCGCCTGCGTGAAACTGAAGTGATAGGACATGCCTAAAGTGGCCAAAGTGATTTGAGTGGTTCAGGTTTGGAGTTACTTCGCCTGCGGTAGTAAAGTACTTAGGCACTGGGGCATTAGCTCAATTGGTAGAGCATCTGCTTTGCAAGCAGAAGGTCAGGAGTTCGATTCTCCTATGCTCCACAGCATGAAGTCCGGCTTCCTCTTCGGAGGGGCCGGACTTTTTCTCTATGCGGTGGATCCAGGGGCTTCTGGGGTCGAATTGGCTGCGATCGCAACTTTCGTCCATACAAACCGTGGTTTCCGTCGACGGTTGTGCCGATTTATATGGACGAAAATCGTGAACAGCGAAAGAAGCGGGCGGAATTGTGCAAGGTCGCGGGCGAGAAACCTTCAGTACAGTGAATGGGGAATCATTACTGTCCCGCGATACCACCAGGAGACCAACCATGACCGCCAATGCTCGCTACAGTGATCCCTTTACCTCCGCAGACAAAGAAGTTGCGGCGCCGGAGGGTGCGGAATTCGTGGTAGTGCGCAAGCGCGGCGAGTCCGCGGTGGATGGCGAGGTTGTGAGCTTTCACAGCACCCGCGAAGAGGCGCGCGAGGCGGTTATGGCAGGACTGACCGAGGAGTTTAAGACGGCCGTGGATAACGAGCCCATTTATGTTACTCACGCCCGCCTGCGTTCGCTTTAGAAGCGCTTGACCATCACAAAGTGATCCTCGTGGCTGCCCACGTGCTCGAAGCCGAGGTGCTCATAGAGACCCTTGGCGCGGGGATTATCGGGGTGGACGGCTAGAGAGATGCCGGGGGCGCGCAGGGTCTGGGCGAGGGAAGTGGCGGCGTCGATAAGCGCGGTGGCAATGCCTTGGCCCTTATAGCGGGCCTCGACCGCGATGGCGAGCTCCGGAATGGCGGGCTCAACAAAGCCAAAGCCGTGATTGTCCTCCGTGCCCCAATTGAGCCACACGCCGCCGGCTGGGACGAGCTCCTCCCATGCGATGAAGCCGCCCTGATTGGGCTCCCAATTTTCCACGTAGAAGGCAAAATCATCGGCAAAATCGGGGGAAAGCTCGCCGTGCTCGTCACCGAAAGTATCAGTAAGAAAGTTGAGGCGGGCGAGGTAGGTGCGGTCAGATTCCTGCGTTGCGCGAAGTTCCATAAGATCCACGATAGACGGCGGGCCGTAGCGTGGGGTGGGCACGCGAAAAATCCCTTCCGTACAAGCCGGTGACCTGCGAGGAAGGGATTGTGCTAACGCTTAGGCTAGGTGGTAATTGCGGACGTCGTGACCGTTGAATTCGCGCTCGATGCCGGCCTCATCCACGGAGTGGAAAGTGGTTCCGTTATCGATGGCGAAGCGCAGGTTATCCACGCGAGAGGAAGGGTCTTTGGACACCGCACCCGCCGGGAAGTAGTACGTTGAGCCGTCTTTGAGCTTGACGGTGAGGGACTCAAAGCTCATTGTTCATCTCCTTGTAGAAAGATCCCTAATGTGGGAATTCAATCAAGAGATTTTTGTTTAGGCAAAGCAATGAGATCTAGACAACGCTACGCATACCCCCACGGCGGGGTGGTAAGCGTATTTATTCCTCGGTTTACAGGCGGTGCTTGCCCTCGTTTTGGTGGTCATCGGTAACGCGGGTGGTATCGGCCGGCTGAGCTGCTTCTTCCTCGCGGTGCTTGGCCAGCTGCTCATCGATGGAACCGAGGAGCTCCTCATCGCGTACGGCACCTTCTTCAACGAGGTCAGACTGGGTGTCATTCTCGCTGGCGGAAGTGTAGACCAAGGCGGACTCCGGAGCGGTGTGGGATCCGGGCTGGAAGTCATCCACGCGCGGCGGGGTCTGGGAAGGCTTGTCGTTGGAGCGCAGCCAGTAATAGGCGGCACCGGCCGCAGCGGACAATAGGGCGATGATGCCGGCGAAGATCCAGCCCTTAGAGGACTTCTTATTCTTCTTCTGCTTTTTGGCTACCTTGGCGGATTTCTTCTTGAGGTTCTTCTGGGCCTTCTGGGAATCCTTTTTTGCCTGCTTGCGGGCTTTCTTTGCCTTCTTGGTTGCCTCTTCCTTGGCATCGTTCAGGCGCTCGGTAGCGTCCTCGCGGTAATCGTTGAATTCCCCTAGGGCGCGCTCGAGGCGGGAGTGTGCGGCGCGGGTGACGGCGCCTGCCTGGCGGCGGGGTTCAGCGAAGTTGCTGTTATCGCGCTCGTCCATCTTCTGCGCAGCTTCTTCTAGGGCGGTATAGGCTTCGCGCGACTTTTCCTCGCGGTAGTTATTGAACTGGCTCCACAGGTTCGATGCGGTCTTAAAGGCCACGTTCAGTGTGGTGGGGTTCATGGGGCGGAACACTCCTTAACTCAGATTTATCAATTCGCTTTCACCCAGCATAGTGACGTGGTGGGCGGTGTACCACCGTTGGCGTCGCGGCGTGCAGCGGGAACGCGCTAGAAATAGACCGCTTGGTTCAGAATTCACGATTATTATTCACCTGATTTTTCGTCAACCTCGCAGTTTGCAGGCTTGCAAAGGTATCACCATTGCAGAATCTCTACCGCGCAAACTGAACAGCTTGGTACGTTTTTTCTCAACGCACCAACGACGACCAGCAAAGGAGGTGACCATGAGTCCGCGACTTTCGGCTTCCGCGCCCTTGGATTATGAAAGCGAAGAGGAAGCAGATGCGCCCGAGCGCCTTGCCCTTTCCTTCGAGGTAATCCCACCGCGCCACGACGCCGATGCCGCCAAGATCGACCGCTTGCTAGAAGTCTTAGAAAGCTACCATCCCGATTACATCGCGGTGACTAGCTCCCAACGCTCCGGCTGGCTAGAGGGGACCGCGGCCTTTATTGAGAAGATCTCGCAGAACACCTCCATGCGCCCGCTGGCGCACTTAGCCTGCACGGCCGGCTCGCGCGAAGAGCTCATCGAGTGGATCAATCGCTTGGTAGACGCCGGTGTTCGTGGCCTACTGGCCTTGCGCGGCGATCTCCCAGAAGGGGGCATGCCAGAACACTACCTGCAGCATGCTGATGAGCTGATTCGACTCATCCGCGAGCTAGAAAGCCACCAAGCGGCACGCTTTGCCGCCGGCCGGCTAGCGGTGAGCGTGGCCTGCTACCCCAGCGGCCACGCAGAATCCAAGAATGAAGACGAGGACTTCGACGTGCTGCTCAATAAGCAGCGTCTCGGCGCGGACTTCGCCATCACCCAGCTCTTCTTTGACGCCGAGGATTTCCTCCGCTTCGCCCAAAGGGCGAAATTGGCCGGGGTAAAAATCCCCCTCATTCCCGGGATTATGCCCATGACCAGCCTGCGCCGGTTGGAACGAATGGGGCAGCTGTCCGGGCTGACCGTACCCGAAAGGGTGCGCAGTCAGCTCGCGGCAGCGACAACCCCAGAAGAGGAATACGAACTCGGCATGGAGCTTACTGCCCAATTGGCCCGCACCATTGTGGCCGGCGGCGCGGAAGGCCTCCATATCTATACCCACAATAATCCGGACATTACACAAGACCTGTTATCTCGAATCGGAGTAGACAATGACTAACACTAACTTCCCCAAGGCGACGATTGAGGGCTACCCCCGCGTCGGCGCTAACCGTGAGCTAAAGCGCGCGCTGGAATCCTACTGGGCCGGCCGCATCGATGCGGAAACCTTCGAGTCCGCCGCACATTCCCTCCGCCTGGATACTTATAACCGCCTGCGCGATCTGGGACTTACTGAGGACTACGCCATTCCTGCCGACGTCGCCTACTACGACCAGGTGCTCGAGACCGCACTGACCGTTGGCGCCGTGGCCGGCGAGACCCTGGATGATGAGTTCACCTTGGCGCGCGGCAATAAGGACACCGCGCCGCTGGAGATGACCAAGTGGTTTGATACCAATTACCACTACATCGTCCCGGAAATCGCCGATAACCAGAACTTCAAGGCGCACCCGCAGCGCGTTACCAAGCTGGTAGAAGAGGCCCGCGCGGCAGGCCACACCGTGCGCCCGTACCTCGTCGGCCCAGTCACCTTGCTGGCCCTGTCTAAGCAGGCAGAGGGTGCTACCAAGTCTCCGCTCGACCGCTTGGATGATGCCGTCAAGGCATACCAGGAGGTACTGGCCGAGCTGGATAAGTCCGGCGTGAAGTGGGTACAGCTGGCCGAGCCTGCCCTGGTAGCGGACCTGACCATCGCCAACGATGAGGAACTGGCCGCCCACACCAAGCGCGCCTACGAGGCTATTTTGGGCGCGGACAACCGCCCGCAGGTATACCTCACCACCCCGTACGGTTCTGCCCGCAAGGGCCTCGACGTTCTGGCGGAGCTCAAGCCAGAGGCCGTCCAGGTGGACCTTTCCGTAGGAACCTTGGCACTCGATGAGGGCTACCTCGATCGCGTGAAGAACCTGAAGTCCCACCTGGTTGCCGGCCTTATCGACGGCCGCAATGTCTGGGCCGCCAACCTGCGCGACCTGCGCTCCAAGTACGACGACCTAGAGGGAAGCCTCGATTCCCTCTCCGTGTCTACTTCCGTATCTCTGCAGCACGTGCCACACACCGTCGAGGCAGAAACCAAGCTGCCTGCAGACGTCGCCACCTGGTTCTCCTTCGCTAATGAGAAGGTCAAGGAAGTCGTCGCCCTCTCCCAGGGCCCGCTGGAGGCACCGGAGGCTTATAGCATCAGCGACCGCGCAGTGCGCACCCGTGCCGAATCCGAGCGCATCCACAACGCGGCGGTGAAGGCGCGCATCGAGGAGCTGCCGGCCGGCGAGGTCAAGCGCGAGCCTGCCTTTGCTGAGCGCAACGAGGCGCAGACGGAACTTGGCCTGCCGCAGCTGCCAACCACCACTATCGGCTCCTTCCCCCAGACCAAGGAGATCCGCCAGGCGCGTGCGGCGCACCGCAAGGGCGAGCTTTCCGACGCCGACTACAACGCCGCCCTCAAGGACGAGGTCAAGTCCGTCATTGAGCTGCAGGAGCGCCTCGGCCTCGATATCCTCGTTCACGGCGAGCCGGAGCGCAATGACATGGTCCAGTACTTTGCCGAGCTGCTCGATGGCTTCGTCACCACCGAAAACGGCTGGGTCCAGTCATATGGCTCCCGTTGCACTCGTCCGCCAATCGTGGTTGGTGACATCTCCCGCCCGGCTGCGATGACCACCGAGTGGTCCAAGTACGCCCAGTCGCTCTCGGAGCACCACGTCAAGGGCATGCTCACCGGTCCGGTGACCATCTTGGCCTGGTCCTTCGTCCGTGATGACGTACACCAGTCCGTCTCCGCGGACCAGCTCGGCGTCGCGCTGGCGGATGAGGTGCATGACCTGGAAGAGGCAGGCATCGACATCATCCAGATCGACGAGCCCGCCCTGCGCGAGCTCCTGCCGCTGCGCGAGGAAGACCGCAAGGCCTACCTGGACTGGGCCGTGCGTTCCTTCCGCCTGGTAGCCCTCGAGGCCAAGCCGACCACCCAGATCCACACCCACCTGTGCTACTCCGAGTTCGGCCAGATCATCGATGCCGTTGCCGGCCTGGATGCCGATGTCACCTCCATCGAGGCGGCCCGCTCCCGCATGGAGCTGCTGGAGGATATCGACGAGACCTTCCACTCCGAGATCGGCCCGGGCATCTACGATATTCACTCCCCGCGCGTGCCTTCCGTAGCGGAGATGGCAGAGCTCATCCGCGCCGCGCTCAAGCACGTGCCGGTCGAGCGCCTGTGGGTCAACCCGGACTGCGGCCTGAAGACCCGCGGCTACGAGGAGACCGAGGCCTCCCTGCGCAATATGGTGCTGGCTCGCGATGAGGTGCGCGAGTCCCTCTAAATCCTCCCTAATCGCACCGCAATCCCGGCCGGGTAAAGAACAAAAGTTCTTATTTGGCCGGGATTTCGCGCTGTGCCTTGCGGCGCTTATTGATCCAGCCGATGATCATCGGCAGCACGGAAATTGCCACCACGATCAGCATGATGATGTCGATGGAGTGGGCAATGCCCGGGATACCGCCCAGCAGTACGCCGACGAGCAGCATGGAACCTACCCAGCCTATGCCGCCAAGGATATTCCAGCGCAGGAACGAGGAGTAGCCCATTTCTGCGGTACCCGCGGCGAAGGGGACGAAGGTGCGCACAATCGGCACGAAGCGTCCCAGTACTAGGGCTACCGGGCCGTGGCGCTGGAAGAAGTCTTCCGCGCTATCGAGGTGTTCGGTGCGCAGGACGCGGGCATCGTCCTTGAAGAGCTTGCGGCCAAAGCGGCGGCCCAAGTAGAAGCCCACCTGGTCGCCGGCAAAGGCGGCCACCGCGGCCACGACAAAGAGCAGCCAGGCGTTGATATCGAGTTCGTGGCGCAGGATGGCCGCGGTTACGAGCAGTGAATCACCCGGCAGGAATGGGAAAAGCACCCCGGACTCGATGAAGATGACGACGGCGACGCCGAGGAGGATATAAGGTCCGAAACTCTGGAGCAGCGAGCCTGCGTCCATGAGGTTGTGGAGGGAGGACAAGAAATCCATGAGTGGATCCTTTCTTAGTGGTTCTTTTAGTATCCTCCGCAAACTGCAAAGTAGCTGCGAATCCGCTGGGTGTCCGAATGGAACCGGTATGTTTCTTTTCTCCTCCTAGCTTCCGGGTAAGAGACATCACTAGCGTGGGAGTATGAACCACTCCGCATTCCGCAATAGTCAAGACACTTTTCTCTCCGACGCCCTCGCTGGGCTCATCGCCAACCACCCCGATGCTCGCTGGCACGACGTTGGCTTCATTGGCCGCACCACGCCGCTGCGCACCGCGGACGGCGATCCGGCAGTGGCGGTGATTTCCGGTGGCGGTTCCGGCCACGAACCGATGCATGCCGGGTTCGTCGGCCAGGGCATGCTCGCTGCGGCCTGCCCGGGACTGCTCTTTACCTCCCCGAACGCGGTCCAGATCAGCGAGGCCACCCAGTGGGCTGACCAAGGCAGGGGAGTAGTCCACGTGGTGAAGAACTACACCGGTGACGTCATGAACTTCACCGTCGCCCGCAACGCTGCCGAGGCGGTAGACACCCGCACGGTGCTGGTGGCCGATGATATTGCCACCGATGGCAACGAGGACGGTCCCGGCCGCCGCGGTACGGGCGCGACCATTCTGGTGGAAAAGATCGCAGGCGCCGCCGCCTACCGCGGCGATGACGTGGACACAGTCGCTGAGTTGGGCAAGCGTGCCGCGGAGAATTCCCGCAGTATGTCGGTGGCGCTGGGCGCCGGCTTCATGCCGACCAGCGGCCGCGAAACCTTCGATCTCGAGGCCGGCCAGATGGAGGTGGGCGTGGGCATTCACGGCGAGCCGGGCACCCACACCGAGCAGGTAGATAGTGCGAGCGCCATTGTGAACCAGGTCCTGGAAAAGATCGTGCCCGCCCTTGAGCTGGGCCAGGGCGATGAGGTGGTGTGCTTGGTCAATGGCCTCGGCGGTACCACCCCGCTGGAGTTGAGCCTGCTCTTTGGTGAGGCCTCCGCGCAGCTGGCCCAGCGCGGCGTCACCGTCGCGCGGTCGTTGGTGGGTTCTTATGTCACCGCGGTGAATATGCACGGCGCTTCTTTTACGCTGCTCAAGGCGGACGCGGAGTTGCTCGAGCTTATCGACGCCCCCACCTCCGCCCCTGCCTGGCCCCATACCCTAGGCGGTGCGAAGGCGGTGGAACCGGCCACCATCACCTTCCAGGACGAGCTGCCCACCGAGGGCGAGGAAAATCAGTGGCTCACCGCCTTTGTGAAACGCCTCCAAGCCTCCTTTGAGTCACTTTCTGAGTTGGATCGCAAGGCCGGCGACGGCGACTTTGGCCAGAACATGGAGGCGGCCTTCGGCGGCATCGAGCTTCCCCTGCGCGGCACGGATACGGAGATCCTCACCGGGCTGGCCAAGCGCCTGCTCGTCCTCGCCGGCGGTACCTCCGGGGCCGTCTTCGGCACGCTCTTTACTGAGCTGGCCCGGGCGGAGTCGCTGGCGGATGGGCTCAATGATGCGGCCGACCTTATCCACGAGCTTGGTGGCGCGAAGCGCGGCGATCGCACCATGCTCGATGCCCTCATCCCGGCCGCCGAAAGGGCCCGCGAACTGGGGGCGAAGGATCCGGATGCGGAGACTTTGCAGGCGCTTTTCACAGCTGCCCATGCCGGAGCCCTCGATACCGAGGACCTCGCCGCGAAGAAGGGTCGCGCCTCCTACCTGGGAGATCGCAGCAAGGGAGTAATCGATCCGGGCGCCATCGTGGTCAGCTGGCTTTTCGGGGGAGAACCTCTTTCAACGCGCTAAGCAAGCGCAGATCCCCATTCCCCGCACGGTCGAGGTGGAGCGCGTGCAGCCCCGCCGTGCGCGCGCCCTGCACATCGTTAGCTAGGGAATCGCCCACCATGAGCGTGTCTGCGGGGGCCGCACCCAGCTGATCGCAGGCGGCGAGGTAGGCCGCGCGCTGCGGTTTGGGGCAGCCGAGGTCGACGGTGGGGATGAGGAGGACGTCGGCAAGCGCAAGGCCCGTGGCTTCCAGCTTGGCCTGCTGCATCTCGCGCTCGCCATTGGTGAGCACGCCCACCTGGAAGCCGGACTCGAGGGCCCAGGTGAGGGTGGGCAGGGCGTCGGCAAAAGCGCGCCACTGCTCCCGGTAGGCGGAAAGATAGCCGTCATAAGCGGTCAGCGCCTCGGCATCGCTCATCTCCCGGCCGAGGAATTCGCGGCAGCGGGCCGCCCGCTGGCCTTGGTGGGTGACCTCGCCGCGCTCGTAGGCGTTGAACCAGGTGCGCTCGATGGCCGCAAAGCGCGCATGCTGGCCCTCGGGCAGTCCTAGCTCGCGGCACCATTGATCCACCGCGTCCCGGGCCGCGCCGGTGTGGTCGAGCAGGGTGTCATCCAGATCAAAAAGTAGCGCGCGAATCATGCCTTCAGGCTAGCGCGATCGCTGACAGCGTTATGTCATGCGCGGCAGGCGCGCGTTAAATTCTTTACAATGGCTGGCATGACTCAGAAGACCGCAACTGCAACGATGCATACCAACTACGGTGACATTGTTATCGATCTCTTCGGTAACCACGCACCGGTAACCGTTGAAAACTTCATCGGCCTGGCCAAGGGCGAGAAGGACTACTCCACCCAGAACGCAAAGGGTGAGCAGTCCGGCCCGTTCTATGACGGCGCAATCTTCCACCGCATCATCGATAACTTCATGATCCAGGGCGGCGACCCTACCGGCACCGGCCGCGGTGGCCCGGGCTACCAGTTCCAGGACGAGTTCCACCCGGAGCTGCAGTTCGACCGCCCATTCCTGCTGGCCATGGCCAATGCCGGCCCAGGCACCAACGGCTCCCAGTTCTTCATCACCGTGGCGCCGACCCCGCACCTGAACAACCACCACACCATCTTTGGTGAGGTTACCGATGCTGCCTCCCAGGAGGTTGTGTCCAAGATCGCCAAGGTTGATACCGACCGCATGGACCGTCCGCACGAGGACGTTGTTATCGAGTCCATCGATATCGCGTAATCACCTTTTCCCTCGGGCCCGTCACCGCATTATCCATGCGGCGGCGGGCTCGTTGCAGTTTTACCCCGAGCCACCCACCACTAGACCCGCCCCAAGGACTGACAACTTCATGACCATGGTGAGAAACTATGTCCGCACTACCCCGGCGACCGCGCTCATCGCCGCCGTCTGCATCATTGCCTGGCTTATTACCGCGGTGCAGGCCCGGACGCTGGGCGCTACCTTCTATGAATCCGACCTCGCGGTGGATTGGGGCCTGTGGGGCCCGCAATATCCGATTGCGCCGCAGACGGCGCTGTCCTCCGCGTTTATGCACCTGGATGCGGGCCATTTGGCGGTGAACATGATCATGCTCCTTCTCATAGGCAAGGAGGTGGAGCGGGCCCTTGGCACCGGGTTGTACCTCGCTGCCTATCTCATTTCTTGTCTTGGCGCGTCCGCCATGATCCTGACATTCGATTTCGAGACCCCCACCGTCGGCGCCTCGGGCGCGCTCTTCGCGCTCATGGCCATGCTGGTGGGTGCTTACCGCCAGCGCGGGCTCGATCTCCGCGCACCCATCGCCCTCGTTCTGGCGAATGTGGCCTATACCTTTCTAGCCGATGGCGTATCCCTGTGGGGACACCTTGGCGGGTTGTGCACAGGCATCGTGTTGAGCCTTTTCCTCTATCGAAAAAGCCCCACCCTCCGCTGGGGCGGCGTTGCTGCGGTGGCCGCGGTAGTCCTCGCACTATTAGCCCACCAAGCTGGGGTTTGGGGATAACTGTGGAATTTGATCACCGGAAAGCGTGTGCGAAAGAATTCCACAATGGTTATCCACATTGTGGATAACTACATTTTTGTAATTTACCGAACGCTTTTCCGGAGTTTTCCCTGATCACGCTGGTCTGGCCCGTGCGAAAGTGTGAAAATCAGCCTGTGGAAGCCCGTGAAAACAGTTATCCACAGGGTGTTAATAATTGTGTGAAATTCACATTTCACAGGTTTTCTCCACAGCCTGTGGATAACTTTCTACCCATTGTGTTAACAAGACTGATAAATTTGGGCATTGACCTGCATAAGGAGCATTGTGGATTATCAACCTCGCGCTGTGATCGTCGGCGCAGGCCCGAATGGGCTCACGGCCGCGGCCCGTTTGGCCATGGCCGGGTGGCGTGTGGATATCTACGAGCGCGCCGGCCGGGCCGGCGGTGCAGCGGCATCCTCCGCGGAGATTTTCCCGGGCACGATTGTGGATCTCGGCGCGGCTGGGCACCCCTTTGGCGTAGCGAGCCCGGCCTTTCGCGCCCTCGACTTGGAAGCCCACGGTTTGCGGTGGCGCAATGCTCCTTATCCCATGGCTCATCCGCTCGAAGGCGCACCGGCCGGGATCCTGCATGGTTCCTTGGCGGATACGGCGGCGGAATTGGGCGCCGATGCCCCGGCGTGGTCGCGGCTGCACGGGCATATTGTCCGCCACATCGATGAGCATGTGGATAACGCGCTTACCCCGTTGGTGCGTTGGCACGAAAGACCCGTGCGCTTGGCGCAATTTGGCGCGGCCGGAGTCTTGCCCGCCAGCAGCTTGGCACGGGCGGCCTTCCGCACGCCCCAGGCCCGCGCGCTCTTTGCAGGGAGCGCGGTCCATGCGATTACCTCGCCGACCACGCCTTTTACCTCGGCGTTCGGCCTACTCTTTGGCGGGCTGGGCATGACCCGCGGCTGGCCCGTGGTGGAGGGCGGCACCGGCGCTCTTATCGACGCCCTCCTTAACCTCCTGCGCTCCCACCATGCCCGCCTCCACACCGGATGCGAGGTCACCGATCTGCGGGAGCTGCCTCCGGCCGATGCGACCATCCTGAACCTCACCCCGCGCCAGATAATGCGGCTGGGCGGTCTGGAACTGCGGGACGGCACTCGGCGGATCCTGGCACGCTGGCGCTATGGCAGCGCCGTATTCAAAGTGGACTTTCACCTCAGCGAGCCCGTCCCATGGACCGATCCCCGCGTGGGCCGAGCCGGCACCGTGCATGTGGGTGGAACGCTGGAGGAGATATGTGGGGCTGAGGGGGACGTCGGCAAGCGGCGCATGCCTAAGCGCCCCTTAGTATTGGCATGCCAGCAATACGTGGCAGACCCATCCCGAGGGCACACCCTGTGGACGTATGCGCATGTCCCGCGCGGCTATGTGGAGCGCTATCCGGGCGAGGTCACCGAGCTGATTGCCGCACAGATCGAGCGCTTTGCCCCCGGTTTTCGCGATACCATCCTGGCTACCCACGCCACGAGCCCGGCCGATCTGGAGCGATGGAATCCCAACTTGGTGGGCGGCGATATCGCCGGCGGTTCCATGACCGGGCTGCAAACCTTCCTGCGACCACGCTTGTCGGCCCATCCGCACCGCCTCGCCCCGGGAGTATTTATAGCCTCTAGCTCGGCCGCTCCCGGCGCTGGCGTGCATGGCATGCCGGGGTGGTGGGCCGCCGAAGAAGCGCTTAGCGCGTGGAGCGACGCTGCCAAATAAAGAAGCCCGCGCCGATGAGCCAGAGAGTCGCGGCGGCGAAGTACCCAGGGATGGTCGTGGTGCGGGGCAGGTAGGAACTGCCTGGGACGAGCCCAGCAACCACAGGCTCGAGGAGGAAGCCAAGGACGGCGAGGTAATCGAACCAGCGGAACCGTGCCGAGGCCGCGCCGGCCAGCCCCAGTACTGGTCCAGAGAAGAGCGCCAGGAAGAACCACTGGGCGTTGTACTCGAATGCCTCGCGCCAGTTATATACACCGAAGACCACGAGCAAGGTGTAGTGCACCGTCAGCATCATCACGATGATTCCCGTACCGGCCAGGAGTGCCTTGAGCCACCGGCCCGGAAACTCCTTACCCATGAGGTAGCTAAAGATTCCCCACACCATGCCCGAGCCTAGGACGTTGCCTAGGTAGTTGCGCACGGAAAGGCGGAAGGGAGCGGCGCCGGTGAGTAGGGTGGCGTCGGCAAACGCGATGTGCACGGCCGCGTAGGCCACCGAAATGATGAGGCCAGCAACAAGAATATGGCGAGACATGTGGCTCCTAGATATGAAAAACCCTCGCCGCCTACAAAAAGTAGGGAGCGAGAGAACAGGCTGGGAGATTGAGCTTAGCGCCAACCCATGGTCATTAGCAGGCCGATGATGGCCAGTCCGAAGCCGATGCCGTAATTCCATGCGCCGAGATCCGCCATGAACGGGATGTCCTGGCCAGCGAGGTAATTGACCACCAGCCACAGCAGGCCGATGACCATCAGTCCCAGCATGATGGCGACGTACCACTTCGGGGTGCCCTCAGAATTGATCTTGACGGGCGTGCGGTTGGTAGCAGAGCTCGAGGTAGGGACGGAGGAGCTCTGGGAAATCTTTGACTTCGGCATAAGATACCTTTTCTAGATTTAAAGTCTTATCTAAGTTCGTACTGAGGCCTTAGGATACCAGCAGTTATGGCTGCGGCAGAAGTGCAGCGGGGTCGAAGCTCCACAGGCGGATATCAATATTTTGATCCTTGCGCATGGTATCGCCCGGGTTCACAGACGCCCAGCCAATCTTATTGGCATCCACCAAGGCACCGGTAGGAGCCGGCTCGCCCACGACGAACTGGCCGGTCCAGCCAGCCTCCCGCAGCGCGGCCTCGGCCTGGCCCTCATTCTTGCGTACCAGGTCAGGGGCCTTAAAGAGCATGCCATTGGATACCTCAACGGTAACCGGCTTGCCTTTTTCCAGCTCCGCGCCCTGGTTGGAGACGCTGAGCACCGTGCCCTTCGGCTCCAAGGAATCCACCTCGCGGACGTCTACATCAAAGTCATTCGACTCGAGGCGGCTCTGGGCATCATCGACGTCCATGCCGGCGACATCGGGAACGCGCTTCTTTTCGACGCCCTTAGATACCGTCACCCGCACCTTCGACCCCTTGGACAGCTGCGTGCCGCCGGCCGGGTCCTGCTTGATGATTTGGCCGGCTGGTGCTTCATCGTTTTCTTCCGAGACATCGGAGTTGAGCGCCAAGCCTGCCTCTTCGAGGGCCCGAGCAGCCTTATCCAAGGTCATGCCGGTGATATCCGGAACGTCCGTAATCTCCTTGCCGGAGGAAATAGTCAGCGTGACCGAGGCGTTCTTCTGCAGCTCGGAGCCTGGGGCCGGATTAATGCGGATGGCATTATTGCGTGGAATATCCGGGTTGGCCTCCTCATTGACGGTGACCTGCAGACCCATGTCTTCTAGTTCCTTAACCACCTCGTTGCGCGGGCGGTTTTCCACCTCTGGCACGGTGATTTTGTCCTCGCGGGCCGATTGGGTCTGGCGTGGCTTATCTTCAGAGTCTTTATCGTTGGAGAAGAAATCCCAGGCGAAGTAGCCCACGATGGCCACCAAGAGTGCGGCCAGGAAGGCTGCCAGCCACTTCATCCAGCCGCCACCCTGATTGTCATCGTCCTCGGTGGGGCGGGTGGACTGGATTGGCGCGCGGTGCGCGGCCGCAGCTGGTGCGGCGGCGCCGACCATTTCGGTAGGCTGCTCGTCTTCTTCCTCGTTGACGTGCATGCGCGCCGCCGCGGTGACCTGCCCATTGCGTAGGCGCTCCAAATCGCCGGCCATCTCCCAAGCGGACTGATAACGATCCGCCGGGTGCTTGGCCATAGCGGTAAGTACTACCGCATCGATATTGACGCGCTGGGTAGGAGTCAGTGAGGGCTCCGCGATGAGCTCCGACGGCGGCGTCGGCTCTTCCTGCACATGCTGATACGCAACCGCAAAGGGGGTTTCGCCCTCAAAAGGCGTATGGCCAGTAAGCGCCTCATAGAGAACGCAGCCCAGCGCATAGACATCCGAGCGGGCATCCGCGTTCTTACCGCGAGCCTGCTCCGGGGAAAGGTACTGGGCGGTGCCGATAACGGCGGAAGTTTGCGTCATCGCCGAGGTGGAATCATCCAAGGCACGGGCGATGCCGAAATCCATCACCTTCACCTGGCCGGTGTTGGTGAGCATAATATTTGCCGGCTTGATATCGCGGTGGATAATCCCGGCCTCGTGCGAGGCTTGCAGTGCATCCGCTACCGGTTTGAGGATATCCGCCGCTTCCTGGGCGGACAGGGCTCCGTCCTCGCGAATGATATCGCGCAGGGTGCGGCCGTTGACCCGCTCCATGACGATATATGGGATGGTCATACCATCCAGTTCGGTTTCGCCGGTGTCATAAACCGCCACGATATTGGGGTGATTCAGCTTGCCCGAGTTCTGGGCCTCGCGGTAAAAACGCTCGCGGAAGTTGACGTCGCGCGCCATTTCCGGGCGGAGCATCTTTACCGCTACTTGGCGGCCTAGGACGGTGTCTTCGGCAGCATAGACCTCAGACATGCCGCCGGCGCCGATGATCTCGCCTCTCCGATAGCGGTCATTGACCATCGCTTAGTCACCCTCCTGTGTAATTAGATCGGCTAAGTCTCCGGGGAGCTCATTAGCCTGCGAGTTTACTGGAGTATCCAGCTCAGGTGTAGTTTCAACGTGCGTATCCTGCGGATTCTGTTGCGTTGGTACGGCCGGGGGCTGTTCCTGGTGGGTAGGCGAGTGGCGCGTGGGTGTCTCGCGGTGAGTAGTGGTACGCGGGGCTTCTTCCTGATCGGATTCCTGCGGCTCGGTCTCTGTCACCGTCACCGGTGCCGGGGCCTCTTCCGTCTCTTCCTCCGGAGTGTTCTGCGGGGTGGTGGTGGGATCGCGGTACTCCGTAACCACCGAGGTCTCCGGGGTACTGGAGGGTTCGCTTTCTCCCTCGTTATCGCTCAAGTTGTGGTAGGCGGCGTAACCACCACCGGCCACGGCTGCGAGGAGCAGGGTGATACCCAGGCCCTTCAGGAAGGAGGATCCGCCCTTGGACTCCTTGTGCGGAGCGGTGCCCGCAGCCGGATGGATCGTGGTGGGCTGGGCAACGTTGCCCAACATCTCCGTTGATGCGGACGGCGAGGGCTCCGGTGCGCGTTGCGTTAGTGGTGCGGACTTAGGCTGCGGCGGGCGCTTGCCCAAGCGAACTGCGGAGATGGCCAGAGTGAACTCATTGCCATCGGCGTAGCGGGTCGCTGGGTCCTTGCGCAACGCAATGCGGATGAGCTCGCGAGCCGGGGCGCTGATATTCGTCGATAGTGGCTCCGGCTCCTGGTTGATGTGGGCCAGGGCGATGGACACGGAGGAATCTCCGGTAAACGGGCGCTTGCCGGCGAGCATTTCATAGCCGACGACGCCGAGCGAATAGACGTCGGAAGCCGGCGTGACGTCCTTGCCCTGTGCTTGCTCGGGCGATACATATTGCGCGGTACCCACCACCATGCCGGTGCGGGTAAGCGGCACGGCCGCGGCCGCCTTGGCAATGCCAAAGTCCGTGATCTTGACCTGGCCATTTTGCGTAATGAGGAGGTTGCCGGGCTTAATATCGCGGTGGACCAGCTCCATGCGGTGAATGATGGATAGGCCATGTGCTGCCTGCTCGAGGACGTCGAGAGCGAGCTCTTCTTGCAGCGTATTTTCGCGCGCCAAAAGGTCTGCGAGGGATTCGCCGCGCACATACTCCAAGGCCATGAAGCAGAACTTGCGGCCGTTATCCTCTAGCTCGCGGTAGTCATAGGTGGCCACCACGTTCTCGGATTGAATGGATTTGGCCGATTTCGCCTCGTTGCGGAAGCGGGAGAGGAATTCGTGATTATCGGAAAACTCCGGGCGCAGGACTTTGATCGCCACCTCGCGATCGTTGCGGGTGTCATCGGCCAGCCACACGGTGGACATTCCGCCGTGGCCGATGATCCACTGGAGCTCGTAGTCGCTGCCAATAAGTTCTTGGAGATGTTCTTTATTCTCAGCGCTATTCATTACTGCTCCCCCTGGTATGCGCGCAGGATGGCGCGGCCAATCGGGCCGGAAACCTTGCCGCCCGTAGCGGACTCACCCAAGTTACCACCATTTTTCACCACGACGCCCACGGCGATATCGCGTTCCGGATCGAAGGCAACGTACCACACGTGCGGGGCCAGCCCCTCGCCGTGCTCGGCGGTGCCGGTCTTCGAGGCAAAGCCGTTACCGTCATAGCCCCAGGACGAACGCTCAGAGGCATACATCAAATCAGTAAGCGTAGCCGCGGTCTCCTCATTAACCGCCTGGTCTGCCTTCTTGGGTTTGGTGGTGCGGACATCTTTCATCTGGGCGTCGGTAATGCGATTGACCAGGTAAGGCTGCATGCGGGTACCCTTATTGGCCACGGTGCCTGCCATGACTGCGGCCTGTAGCGCGGTCATGGTGACATCGCGCTGGCCGATGGCAGACTGCGCCGTGGCCGCACCGTCCGGCAAATCGCCCAAGGTGCCGCCGGAGGTGGACACGCCAAGGTCGTAGTTCTCACCCACGCCAAAGGCCTTGGCGTACTTGCGCAGCTCATCCGCGCCGATCTGCTCCGACATTTCCACAAACGCGGTATTGCAGGACAGCGCAAACGCGGTCTGGAGCGTTACCGAATCCTGGCCATTGCACTTTTGATTGGCGTAGTTGGTCAGCTCCGTAACCGTATCCGGCAAAGTAATGACGTTGGAACCGGTCAGCGTGGAAGAGGGATCAAAACCATTGTTTAGGCCTGCCGCAGTGGTGATGATCTTGAAGATGGAGCCAGGGGGCAGCGTTTCTGCACCGGCGTGGTTGACCAGCGGCTGGCCCTCCTGCTCTTGCAGGTTGGCCCAATTATCCTCGGCAGAATCGCCCATCAGATCATTGGGGTTATAGCCAGGGTTGGAGGCCATGGCCAGGACCTTGCCGGTGGAAGGTTGAATGGCAACCGCAGAGCCCTCGTAGCCAGGACCCACCAGCTGATCATAGGCAGCCTGCTGGAGCGCAGGATCGATGGTGACCTCCACATTTGCGCCCTGCTTCGGCTTATCGGCCAGAGTATCCAGCCAGTTTTGCTTCATTAAAGAATCATCAGAGCCATTGAGGATGTCATTTTGGGAGGACTCCAGTTCCGAGGCACCAAATTGGCTAGACAAGTAGCCGGTCAAGTTGCCAAAGGCCGGTGAATCAATGGGGTAGGAGCGCGAGTAGGTTTCATCCGGGTTCTGCGTCGACTGTGCCAACACGGTATTGCCCGCAAAGATCTGGCCGCGCGGAGTGGTCTGCATTTCCATGAAGCCGCGCATATTCCGTGGATTATGGGCGTACTTATCTTCAGAAAATGCCTGGATCACCGTCAAATTGACCAGCAAAATAGCGGTCAAAATGACGGCAAATAAGGACACTAGACGGATGGATCTATTCATCGGTGAGCCTCCTGGACCGACGGGAACATGGAGGTATCGCTCGGCGCATTGCTCGAGGTCTCCTGCATGGGGCGGCGAGCCGCGTTAGAGATCCGCAGCAAGATCGCCAACAATACATAGTTAGCCATGAGAGAGGAACCACCGGCAGACATGAATGGCGTGGTCAAACCGGTCATCGGCAGCAGGGCAGAAATACCGCCGGTGACCACAAAGACCTGCACGGCCAAGGTAAGAGAAAGACCGGAAGCCACCAGCTTGCCGTAGGTATCGCGGGTGCGCAGTGCAGTGCCAAAGCCGCGGGTGGCCAGCATACCGAAAAGCACCAGTACGGCGGCTAGGCCAATGAGGCCGAATTCTTCACCTATTGCGGCAAGGATGTAATCCGAGTGGGCCACCGGAACGAGTTCTGGATGCCCCTCGCCCAAGCCGCTGCCAGAGATGCCGCCGGAAGACAAGCCGAATAGCGACTGGGAGAGCTGGAAACCCGTGACGTCATAATTGCCGAGCGGGTCTAAGAAGTTAGAAAAGCGTTGCTGGATTTTTGCGGAGATCTGATAAATACCAAAACCGCCCACACCGACGAGGACAACGCCGATAAGCAGCCAGCTCACCCGGCCGGTGGCCATAAACAGCATGCCAAGGACGGTGCTAAACAGCAGCAGCGCTGGGCCGAAGTCATTGGAGATACCCATGATGACGATCGCGACGGCCCAAATGATCAGGATGGGTGCGAGGTCGCGCAAGCGCGGCAGGGAGATACCCAGTACTCGGTATCCCGCCACGGTAAATAGGGAGCGCTTCTGCGTCAGCAGCATGGCAAAGAACAAGATCAGCAAGATCTTGGAGAACTCGCCGGGCTGGATTGAAAACGGACCCAAGTTTATCCAGATGCGTGCCTCCACGTCCGCAGGCTGCGGCCATACCAGCGGCAGGGCCAGCAGGACAAGGCCTGCGGCACCCAAGATATAGGAGTAGCGCGTCAGTGACCTGTGGTCCTTTAATATGGCTAAGACCAGCACGAAGAGTACGAGTCCGACGATGGTCCACATGACCTGACGCACCGCGAGCCCGCTTTCATTGACCAGATCCAGGCGGGCCAACATGATAAGCCCGATGCCGTTGAGAATCGCCACAATGGGCAGCATGATCTGATCGGCATAAGGCGCTAAGAAACACATCACCAAATGGGCGACGGTGAAGACGCCAATGAATCCGCCAATAAGGTAAACCAGATCCATGGTCAGCGCGTTGTCTTGGGATAGCTCCAGGCTGACCAAAGTGATAGCAAAGACGATGGCGGCTAGGATGAGCAGGCCGAGTTCGGTTCCTCGGCTAAAAAACTTTTTCACAACCTACACCTCCCGGCAGGTGACGCCAGGCTTGTTTTTCTTGGCATCCTTTTTATCTTTTTGGCTCGGCGCAGTGATACATGGCTTGAGCGCTTTATCGCCCAAATCATTGATTTGCTGCTGCACCTCGCCCAGATCACCAGTGGAGAGATGGTCGACGGCGCTGCGCTCAGATTCCGGCAGGTCCGTGACCTTCAGCGGCGTGAAGTCGCCCTCGCACGGCTGGCTAGAAAAGAGCAGCGAGTTGCTGTCATTAATGCACACGTTTTGGTGCGTGGAGTGTAGTTCCTTGCCAAAGACGGAGTAATCAGCACCCTGTTGGATGGTGATTTCCTGTGCCTCGTTGGTAGCCACGTAGTAATTATTGGACAAGAAGTTCTTCGCCCACAGTCCGGCACCGATGACCAACGCTAGGACGATGAGCAAGGCAATGAGTACCTTCCAGCCGATCTTTCGGCCGGAAGTTTCCTCCTCCGCTTCGTCATCGCTCGCCTCAGTGCGCTCGTCTTCCCCGTCCGCCATAACGGCTGGGGGGATTACCTGGGGTTTGCGGGAGAGCTGTGCCGCCCGCGAGGCGGAAGAATCCGGATGGGTTGGTTCTTCCGTAGGACCCGCGAGGGCGCCTACGCGGAATGGTTCGTGCTCCTGGGGGCTCTCCTCGGTCACTTCACCGATAACCACGGTGACATTATCCGGACCTCCGGAGCGGATGGCCAGGTCTACCAGCGCGGATCCCGCCTGTTCGATGCTGCCTTGCCCCAGTGCGGTTTCAATAGTGGAGGCTGTTACCGGATCAGAAAGCCCATCGGAGCACAACAGGATACGGTCGCCGGGCTTGGCGTCGAGGGTAAATAGCGTTGCCTCGACTGGGCGGCCCGTATAGGCCTTTAGGATGAGGGACTTTTGCGGGTGCGACGAGACATCGTCCGGGTCCAGCTCGCCCTTATCCACCAAGGATTGCACGTAGGTATCGTCCTTGGTGACTTGCTTGAGTTTGCCGTCGCGCAGCAGGTAGCCGCGGGAATCACCCACGTGGCAGACACCGAAATCTCTGCCGTTGAAGAGCATGGTGGACAGCGTGGTACCCATGCCTTCGGTTTCTGGGTGGGCCTTGACGTGATCACGAATGGCCTCGTTGGCTTGTTCGGCGGCCGCTTCTAGTAGCGCCGCGGTGTTTTCCTGGCCCGGATCTTGGTCCAAGATTTCTAGGTGGTTGACCATCAGCTCGGAGGCAACCTCGCCCGCCGCGTGGCCCCCCATGCCATCGGCCAAAATCAAAAGGTGAGGACCGGCGTAACCTGAGTCCTCGTTGTTATCGCGAATGAGTCCGCGATCGGATTTAGCAAAGAAGTTCAGCTTCAGTGTCATGCGTTCAACCTCACGGTAGTGCGCCCCAGCTTAATTTCGGAGTCCGCGCCGACTACCTCGGGTTGGTCGATGCGCACGCCATTGACAAAGGTGCCATTGCGAGATTCCAAATCTTCCACAACCCATTCGCTACCGCGGCGGAATAGCCGAGCATGGTGGCCAGAAGAATAATCATCGCCTGTGACAAAGTCGCAGTCAGAGGCGCGGCCTAGCGTGCAGTCCTCCAACGTGCCCAATTCCATATGGGATCCCTGCAAGGGGCCCTCAACGATGGACAGTTGCTTAATCGCTTCCCGACGCCGCGGTGCCCCCACCTTCTTCGATTGCTGGCGGATAGCCCCAGCAGATTTATTAGTATCGCGGCGCATGGCGTTTAAGGCCACCAGGATAAAAATCCAGAGCAGAGCCAACAAGCCGATGCGAAGCGCCAGCATGATGACTGCATCCATGGCGACCTCCCTTCCTTAACTGAACTTAGTAGCTGTGCGAATCAAGGCCCGTGATGCGGACCTCAATGTGGGAATGGCCCATGGTGATCACATCGCCATCGGCAAGCAGCCAATTATCAATCGGCGTTTCATTCACCGTGGTGCCGTTGGTGGACTGCAAATCCACCAGAACCGCATCCTGGCCGTTCCAGGTGATTTCCGCGTGTTGGCGGGATACGCCAGTATCCGGCAGGCGCAGGTCCGCGTCATTGCTGCGGCCGATAATATTGGAGCCTTCTTGCACGTGATAAACGCGCGACGAGCCATCCTGCAGCATCAGGTTGACTGCTGGGCCCTGCGGCTGCGGGGCGGGTTGACTATCTGGAGCGATGAAAGCGGTAGTTACCGCGTCATCAGCCGTATTCTCGTGCTGCTCGGTCATCTGGTCCTCCTGACCATCAAAGTCGTGGAAAATAGCCTCAAAACCGGTCTCTTCCGTGGGCTCGTGATCAATAAACGAGGACACGCGAAGCTGACCCGTACGCAAACCAGATTCCTCCGCCACCCGCACGATCACGGGGCCCGCAAGGGACCATCCGCTATTGCGAATGAAGCGCGACAGCTGGTCTGCACAATCGGCCGGCAAATTGCGATCCTGCGACAAGTTCTCCAAATCCTTGGAGGAGACACCCACAGTCATTACGTTCGGACTATAAAGGTTGTCATCGTCGCCGCGCGCAAGATTGTCCTGAGCCTCTTGCTTCAAAAGCTCATCAATTTCCGCGGGAACGACCTTGCCGCCGAAGACAAGGGCCATGCCATTATCAAGGCCGCGTTGCATGGCGGAGTCCAGCTTCGCCAGCTTTTCCAAAAACGCCACGAGCCATTCTCCTTTCCACCATGCAGCGATCAGTAGCGATCAGTATAGTTTGTTCACTCCCTCGAAACGTAGATGGCGACGCGAAAGTTCCCAGAATTTTCGCCGCTGCCTCCCTGAAATAGTCTAGTTTTCCTGCAGATTTGTAGTCCAGTGCGCTCTTCGTGGTATCTTTATCAAGTCGCTAAGACAACCACACCCTGCCCGGGTGGCGGAATTGGCAGACGCGCTGGCTTCAGGTGCCAGTGTTCGATAAGAACGTGCGGGTTCAAGTCCCGCCCCGGGCACCATGAGCAGTTGAACAAACTGCACGACCGGAAGTAACAAACTCGAAAGGGTATGTTACCTCCGGTTTCTTTCGTTTTCCGGTTTTTAAGGGCCGAGGATTGAACGTGCGGGGATTGAGGGCGCACATCCCGTTTGAGGGCAATGTTTGATGTGACGATGGGTTATGGGTTCGCGAGTTCGGAGGGATTTCGCTAGGAGCGGAATCCGTGGCTTTTTTATGTGGGGATGGGGATTATTGACGGCATGGAACAATCAACGAAGAAAGCCGCATTAGTTACTGGTGGGTCGCGTGGTATTGGACGTGCGGTAGTAGAAACCCTTGCACGGGGTGGGTACGACGTTGTACTGACGTGGAATAGTAACCGCACCGCTGCGGATGAGGCGGTCACTGATTTGTCGTCCCGGGGCTATCAGGTTCGTGCTGTACGTGCAGATCTAAGTGCCAGTGATTCTGTCGAAGAAACGGTTAAAGAGCTAGCGCAAGAAGGTCCTTTTAATGTCGTTGTCAACAACGCCAGTGCCGGAACTGAGATCGGGCCCATAGTTGATACTGAGTTAGACGAATGGAATAAGGCCATCACTATTAATGCGACGGCCCCTTTCCTGCTTATTAAGCATCTTGCTCCTTCGATGCCTCAGGGAAGTTCCATTATTAATATTTCGTCGTTGAATACTTTGTTGCCGCAACCTGGGATCGCTGAGTATTGCGCGGGGAAGTCTGCTTTGGAAGCACTGACGCAAGTAGCTGCTAAAGAACTTGCAGCTAAAGATATTACGGTCAACGCAATTCGGCCAGGAGTAACAGATACCGACGGCCAGCGAGAGGCCAATCCGGACCCGGAACTAAGGCAACAGCTCGCACAGATGACCCCTATGGGTAGGTTGGGCCGCCCGGAAGATATTGCAAAGGTAGCCGCTTTCCTTGCGGGGCCAGAGTCGCGCTGGGTTACTGGCCAAATGATTACGGCCTCAGGCGGACTGTAAATCGGTGCTTGGATGTGTTTAGGCTGCTAGGCACAGGCCCTGATTCGACGAGTGTGAGGCGCGGTCGAGTAAATCGTCGATGCTGAGGTTTAAGGATTGGTGGATGCTGCGAATGACTTCTGAGGATGCTTCTTTCCTGCCACGTTCAATATCTGATAGGTGGGATCGTGACAGGTTTGCTTCATCGGCTACGTCTTGGAGAGTCTTGGATTGTGCTATCCGCGTTTGGCGAAGTGCTTGTCCGATGCGTGTTCGAAGCAAGTCGGGTGTTGGGTCGGTTGATAAGGAAACGAGTGTCAGCGGCATACTCTTACCCTACGGTCAATGTGTAAATCGCGCATAGCGAATTTGTGAATTGAAGTGCCCCGGGTTTTGTTCCGTACCCTCAAATTGACGGCATAGATTCAATCTCCGATGCCCACTTTCAAGGGTTCAGCCCGGTAGCCTCAGCCTGTTGATAAGAGATGCCCTAGCCTTTACTTTATCGGGCGAATGCGCGTACGTCTTACCGCGGGCTGTGGCTAAAAAGCTCGTCCACTGTTGATTGAAGAACATTTGCCACCCTTTTTGCTACCGAAAGGCGCAGATCGGCTCCCTGCTCAGCGGCATAGATTGTTTGGCGTGATACTCCTGCGGATTCCGCAAGTTTCGATTGGGTTAGCCCTTTCCGAATTCGCGTGGTTCTTAGCATGTTGTTTGTTCTATCGGGCGTTTGCATCTTTGTCACTGAGATCAACGGCCTGAGCCACTGCAACACCGCCAAAAACCACCGCTAGCATTGCCAGGCCAGCGTATACATAGATATTGCCCCAACCCTGAGAGTAAAGAGTCACTAGGGCCATCATGATTAAGACGTTTACGGTTGCTACCAGGGTGCGTTGCTTAGTCACATTTCCTCCTCGGATGTCTTTAACGTCGGTGACGTAAATATACTTTACACAATGACAACCATTTAATGCCTAGGAAAGGTCAAATCAACGCTTATTGATCGCTATGAATTTTCCTAACAGAGAGGGGAAAGTCGGTTCTGTAAGTCGATCTTTCCTTTTGGCTCGTTCTTAAAGCAGAAAGCTTGAAAGAGTCTCCAATCTGCTGTTTTGGTTTTCCGGTTTTGGGGTGTGAGTAGAGGTGCTGGGCTCTCTTGGAGAGCAAAGTCGATGAGGTTCCAAAAATGCTTTTCACTCGCCCCGTTTCGTGCAGGGGTGGAAGGTTACCGGCCTGACCGAGGGGCTACTGACTTGTCGAATGTGTCGGTGCCAGGTGGTTGGGTTGCTGGATTAGGAGTTAGTAAATCCGCCGGATGGTTTAGTCCACCTGAGTGTGTATCGGTAGTAAAAACGTCGTTGAATGCGGCATCCGGGGAGAACAATTTTGGCTATGTCGCAAATTTCTTTCAGCGACTTTTGTGGTTTTGAAGTCTTCATACCGGGATAATATTCCTCACGATGGGCTTTACTCATCAAACGTACTGGGATGACGAGTGCTCCGGAGATGAACCAGTCGGCCGCAGTTTTGTTGGAGGCAATCCCTATCACGAATAGTTCTCCTCCGGGTGATAGGAGTTCTGCGAGCCGTTTGAGTGCCGGTTCGAGTGGGAGGTGGTGGAGTGTTGCCACTGCCGTGATGAGATCGAACTGCTGTCCTAGTAGTTCTGGGGCGTCGAAAACATCGCCGAGAATTACAGTTGCGTTTGGGACGGTGGCCAGAAGGGCCCTAGCCTGTTTGAACTGCTCCCCATTAGTTGGACTGAGAAATCAGTTTCCGATTAGTGGGGAGTAGTTTTCATTGAGAGCTCGAAGTTTGGTGAGTGAGCATCAGCGGGAGCAGTTGGTTGAACTATTTGA
>NZ_JAKRNB010000027.1:0-29047 GCF_022347395.1 Corynebacterium sp. ACRPF | reverse complement strand
GGGGGCTGCCAGGAGGGGGCGTCGGCAAGCGGGGTGGCACCCACCGAGGTAGGCAGCGGCCGCTCGGGCTCGGGCTGGGCGCAGCCGGCGAGGCAGAAAGCGGCCAGGATGGCGAAAATGAGAGTGCGCTGCATTGAAAATCCCCCCGAATTGAAAAGTGCAACGCCCCGAAGTTTAGCGGCTGACTGTGAATCGCGCACTCCAACTTTTGTATAGCGCGCGAATCGCTAGAATGTCAGACATGCCTAATACTTCCCAGTCGCAACAGTGGTTTGAGCGTTCCTCCAAGGTGATTCCGGGCGGGGTGAACTCGCCGGTGCGCGCGTTTGGCTCCGTGGGTGGCCAGGCTCGCGTAATTGAGCGCGGTGCGGGCTCGCGCCTGTGGGACGTCGACGGCAACGAGTACGTTGACCTGGTTAGCTCCTATGGCCCGATGATTCACGGCAATGCGCACCCAGAGATTGTGGAGGCCGTGCAGCAGGCGGCTGCGGGTGGCTTGAGCTTCGGCTCGCCCACCGAGGGTGAGGCTTTGCTCGCGGAGGCCATCGTCGCGCGCACCGCGGCCGATAAGGTGCGCATGGTTAACTCCGGCACCGAGGCCACCATGTCTGCGGTGCGCTTGGCCCGCGGCTACACCGGCCGCGCCAAAGTCTTGAAGTTCGAGGGCTGCTACCACGGCCACGTGGATGCGCTGTTGGCCTCGGCCGGCTCCGGCGTGGCGACCTTTGCGCTGCCGGATTCCCCGGGCGTTACGGGCGCGACGGCGGCCGATACCATCGTCGTTCCTTATAACGATATCGAGGCCGTGCGCGAGGCATTTGCGCAGCACCCAGGCGAGATTGCCTGCATCATCGCGGAGGCCTCGGCCGGCAACATGGGCACCGTGGCACCAGAGGAAGGCTTCAACGCCGCGCTTGCCGACGTCGCCCATAGCGACGGCGCCCTCCTCATCCTCGACGAGGTCATGACCGGCTTCCGTACCTCCTATAAGGGCTGGTACGGCGTCGACGGCGTGGCGGCGGACCTGGTGACCTTCGGCAAGGTCGTCTCCGGTGGCCTGCCGGCCGCTGCCTTCGGTGGCCGCGCCGAAGTCATGGACTACCTGGCGCCGGACGGTCCGGTCTACCAGGCCGGTACGCTGTCCGGTAATCCGGTGGCTATGGCCTCCGGCCTGAAGTCTTTGGAGTTGGCCGATGAATCGCTCTACGAGCGCCTGCAGGCCAACGCGGATCGCCTGACCGGCATGATTTCTTCCGCGCTGTCGGCCGAGGGCGTAGCGCACCACATCCAGCGGGCGTCTTCGATGTTCTCCATCCGCTTTGCCGAGGGCGAGGGCCGCAACTTTGCCGATATGCAGGCGGCCGAGACCTTCCGCTTCACCCCGTTCTTCCACGCCCTGCTGGATAACGGCATCTACGTCGCGCCGAGCCCATTCGAGACCTGGTTTGTCTCGGATGCTCTTACCGACGCCGACTTTGAACTCATCGAAGCCGCCCTCAAGCCCGCCGCGCAGGCGGCGGCCGCCGCGCGTCCCGCACATTAAGTCCCGCACACCAAGGAGAGACATGACACGCACTATCGTTCACCTCGTGCGCCACGGCGAGGTCCACAACCCGGAGAAGATCCTCTACGGTCGCATCCCGGGCTATCACCTGTCCTCGCGCGGGCATTCCATGGCGGCGCGCACCGCGGAGTCTTTCCGCGACCACGACGTGACCTACCTGGCGGCCTCGCCGCTGCAGCGCGCCCAGGAAACCGCGCGGCCGATTGCGCAGGTAACGGGGCTAGACGTGGACGTCGATAAGACGCTCATCGAGTCCGGCAACCGCTTCGAGGGCCTGCGCACAAAAGGCCTGCGTTCCGCGCTGTGGAACCCGCGCCGCTGGCCGCTGCTGGTCAACCCGCTGGAGCCCTCGTGGGGCGAGCCCTATGAGCAGATTGCCGAGCGCATGCTGGGCTCCATCGAACGCGCCCGCACCGCCGCGGCCGGCCACGAGGCGATCTTGGTCAGCCACCAGCTGCCCATCGTGATGGTGCAGCGCACCGTGCTGGGCCAGCGCCTGCCGCACGCGCCGTGGAACCGCGAATGCGACCTGGCCACGGTTACCTCCCTGCTTTTCGATGACAACCAGGTCACCGACATCTTCTACTCCTCGCCGGCCCAGGAGATTTAATGGCACTACAACGCAAACGCGCGATTGGCGCGGTGCTAGCGGCGGTCGTCGCCCTGCCGCTTGCCGGTTGCTCGCAGGACGCCGATAACGCGCAAAACGCGGTGGCTACCGGCGGCAACTTCGAATTCATCACGCCCGGCGGCGAAAAGGTCATCAACTACGAGGAATCCGAGCGCAAGCCGCTGCGCACCTTCTCCGGCGAGGATGTGCGCGATACGGATAAGACCATTTCCCTGGAGGACTATGAGGGCGAAATCGTCGTGCTCAACTCCTGGGGCCAGTGGTGCGCTCCGTGCCGCGCCGAGGCCGATGACCTCCAAGAAGTCCACTCCGAGCTGCAAAAGCGGAAGATTGGCACTGTCTTGGGCATCAATGTGCGCGACTATAACCCGCAGGTGTCCAATGACTTCCTCGAAGACAACGGGCTGAAGTATCCCTCCATCTACGATCCGCCGTTTAAGACCGCGGCGGCCCTGGGCGGCGTGCCCACCTCTGTGGTCCCGACCACCATCGTCTTGGACAAACAGCACCGCCCGGCTACGGTCTTTTTGCGGTCCATCACCGCCCAAGACGTGATGGACGTAGTGGACAAACTAGAAAAGGAATAAATGGATAACGCAGCGAGCATCGGCAACTCCTTTGCCGAGGCCGCGACCTCCGGCCCACTGATTCTGGGCCTGCTCGCGGCCGCCGTGGCGGGGCTGGTGAGTTTTGCCAGCCCGTGCGTCGTCCCACTGGTGCCTGGCTATATTTCCTACCTGGCCGGCGTGGTGGGCGGCGAGGTTACGTTTGACGGTGAGTTGGGGGTGGGCGTCGGAAAGCGCAGGCAATGGGCCGTGGTACTGGCCGCCGCCTTGTTCATCCTGGGCTTCACCGTGGTTTTCCTGCTGGCGACGGTCTCCGTATTCGGCGCGATTTCCGCGCTTCGGCTCAATGAGGAGACGCTCATGCGCATTGGCGGCGGCGTGACCATCTTGATGGGTGTGGTTTTCCTCGGCGCGATCCCGGCGCTGCAAAAAGACACCCGCATGGCGCCGAAGCGTTGGACCACCTGGCTGGGCGCGCCGCTGCTGGGCGGGATTTTCGCGCTGGGCTGGACGCCGTGCCTGGGCCCAACGCTGGCCGCCATTATTTCCGTATCGGCCGGCACCGAAGGCATGACGGCCGCGCGCGGCGTGCTGCTCATCATCTTTTATTGCCTGGGCTTGGGCCTGCCGTTCCTGCTGGTGGCGCTGGGCTCTGCCCGGGCGATGCGTTCGATTTCGTGGGCCCGCAAGCACTCGCATACCATCCAGATAATCGGCGGCGTGGCCATGATCCTCGTCGGCCTGGCCCTGGTAACCGGCCTGTGGGGCGAATTTATTAGCCTTATCCGCCAGTGGACCGGCAACTTTGGCGCAACCCTGATTTAGGAGAGACGTGAAATATTTCCGCAAAGCCTGGCATTGGCTGACCAGCATGCGCACGGCGCTGGCGCTGCTTTTCTTGCTGGCGCTGGCCGCGATTCCCGGTTCCTTGCTGCCGCAGCGCGACCTCAACGAGCAGAACGTGCAGGACTTCATCGAGTCCAACGGCAACGTAGCGAAGATCTACGACAAGCTGCAGCTTTTCGACGTCTTTTCTTCCGTCTGGTTCCAAGCCATCTTCATCCTCTTGGCCATTTCCCTAGTGGGCTGCATCCTGCCGCGCTCCTGGGATCACTACAAGGCATGGAAGACCCCGCCAACGCGCGCGCCGAAGTACCTCCACAAGCTGCCGCTGGCGGCCGAGGGGCACTCGGATAAGAGCGAGGAAGAGCTATCCGCGGAAATTAAAAAGCGCCTAAAGAAGTGGCGCGTGGCCGAGTACGCCCCAGAAGAAGACCGCGCCGGCGTGCATACCTTCTCCGCGGAGCGCGGCTACGGGCGCGAGCTGGCCAACCTGATCTTCCACGTGGCGCTGGTGGCCATCTTGGTGACCGTTGCCGCTGGCCGCTTGGTCAACTACGAGGGCCAGGTCATCGTGGTCACCGAGTCCGGCTCGCAGGGCGGCGGCCAGACCCTGGATCAGTCCACAGAGTTCTGCAATACCTCCACGTCCAACTTTGACTCCTTCCGCGCCGGCCCGCTTTTCGACGGCACCGGTCTCCACCCCTTCTGCCTCATCGCCCATGACTTCGCGGCGGATTACCTGCCCAACGGCCAGGCGGAGATGTTTACCTCCAACGTTTCCTACGCGGAGGGCGAGGACATCTACAAGGATGACTCCGAGTGGAAGGACTATGAGCTTAAGGTCAACCACCCGCTGCGTTTGGCGCACAACCGCGTCTACTTGCAGGGCCACGGCTACGCGCCGACGGTCACGGTGGAATGGCCCAATGGCGAAAAGCGCACCCAGACCATTCAGTTCCAGCCGAATGACACGACCTTCTTCTTGTCCTCCGGCGCGATGCGCTTCGACCCACCGGCCGGCATGCACCCGGATCTCTATGACCGCCGCCAGAACCAGATCGCCATCCAGGGCCTCTTCGCGCCCACGGCCGAATGGGCCGGCGAGAACGGCAAGCTGCTGCAGTCCGCATATCCCGGGCTGCAGGATCCGGCGATGGCCATCGATATCTACCGCGGTGATGCCGGCCTGGACACCGGCACCCCGCAGTCCTTCTTCTCGCTGGACCCGAACCTGGTGCAGTCCGGCCAGCTACAAAAGATTGACCGCGTGAACCTCAACCAGGGCGAGGACGTCACCCTGGACGATGGCACGAAGATCACCTTTGACGGCGCCAGCGAGTTCGCCAACTACCAGGTCTCTTATGATCCTTTCCAGAAGTGGGTGCTGGCCTCCGCGCTGGTGATGCTCATTTCCTTGGTGGGATCGCTAGTGATTAAGCGCCGCCGCGTCTACATCCGCCTGCGGCCGAACGCGGCCGGCGGCACCGACGTGGAAATGGGCGGCCTCGCCCGCACCGACCGCGCCGGCTGGTCCGAGGAGTTCCACGAGCTGCACCGCGCGCTGCTGGAGCTGCCCGACCCAGACGAGGTCGAAGAAGACGAACTTTATACCGACGATTAGCGCCCCGGCCCGATCCAACAAAAGTTGGATTGGGCCGTTTCGCTGAGTAAGGTAATCAGCACTTATACCGCACGTGTGAAGGCTAGGAGCATTCATGCAGATCGATCAGAATCTGTCTAATTTCTCGGATATCGCGGTGCAGACCGCCTTTGTGGTGTACTGCGTCGCGCTCTTTTTGTCGCTGTTTTACTACGGCCGCATGCAGGGCATCATCGAGGGCCGCCGCGCCGTGAAGTCCGAGGCCGCGAAGGTCTTGGTGGGGGCGGGCGCTGGGGGCGTCGACAAGCAGAGCTATGCCGGCGAGGTTGCCCAGTCTTCTTCCGGAATCACGGCCGATGAGCTGAAGGAAAAGGAGCGCAAGGCCGATAAGCTCGGCGGCATGACCAGCGCGCTGATGTGGGTGGGCATTGCCCTGCACGCCGCGGCGATTGTGTTACGTGGCCTGGCTACCGGCCGCTTCCCGTTTGGCAACCTGTACGAGTACGTGCTGATGGTGAGCTTTGGCGTGCTGCTGGTGGGCAATATTGCCATGCAGCGCAAGGAATGGCGGACCGTGTGGCCGTGGTTGCTCACCCCGACCCTCGCGCTGATGTTTTATGGCTCCACCAAGCTCTATGCCGAGTCCGCCCCGGTGGTGCCGGCGCTGCAGTCGCACTGGCTGCCCATCCACGTCACCGTGGTTTCTTTGGGTGCGTCCATCGGTATTATCTCCGGCATTGTCTCGCTGCTGACGCTGTTCCGTATGGCGCAACCGAAGCATGCCGAGCATGGCTTCTTCGGTGCGGTGGCCCGCCCGCTGCCTTCTGCCGCGAAGATTGACCAGCTGGCCTACCGCCTGGCTGTTATCACCCTGCCGACCTTGGGCTTGGGCATCCTCTTGGGCGCCATCTGGGCCGAGTCCGCCTGGGGCCGCTTCTGGGGCTGGGACCCTAAGGAGACAGTGTCCTTTGCCACCTGGATCCTGTATGCCGCGTACCTGCATGCGCGTGCGACGCCGGCCTTCCGCAAGGCGGCGCCGTGGATCAACGTCATGGCGATGGCGCTGATGGTCTTCAACCTGTTCTTTATCAATATGGTCGTCTCCGGCCTGCACTCCTATGCGGGGCTGAACTAGATGGCGGAGCATACGAGCCCGCGCCATAAGCAGGGCAAGCCGGCCGGCGATAATGCCGTGATTTTGGGCCTTGGCGCCCAATTTGCCGAGCGGCGCCGCGAGTTGGGCATTTTGCAGCAGCAGCTTGCCGACGCCGCCGGTATCTCCCGCTCCACCCTCCACACCATCGAGCACGGTGGTGTGGGCGTGCGGTGGGAAAAGATCACGGCCGTGGCCGAGGCCTTAGGCCTTGAGATGCGTTTCGTGCCGAAGGAAGCCTAGTCCTTCTCGCCGTCGGTGTCGCGTGTGCGGCGCTGGCGGCGTTTTTCTTCCTCCGCCTCCTGGGCGCGGCGCTGCTTGAAGCGCTCCTTTTCTAAGTTCCACAGGAATTCCTCATCATCGTCGGGGCCCTTGATAGCGCGGGGTTGGTCCACCTCGCGCTTTTTCCAGGTGGAGGGCCCGAAGGCCTTCCAGACCAAGTAGGCGGCGAGGACAAAGAGTAAAAGGAGGATGATTCGGCCCATGCGTGGAATTCTACCTGTACCGCGTACAATCAACCCCCATGACGCATAATCCTGAGCCACCCAAGCCTGACCCAGAACTGCGCCGCCGTTCGCGCGCGGCGCTGTGGAAGTACGGGCTCGCCCGCGTGGTGCTATTTATCGCATTGACCGTGGTGATTGAGCTGTTGGCCATCGCCATTGACTTTCCCATCCCGGTGCTCGTCGCGGCGCTGCTGGCGCTTTTTGTAGCGCTGCCGCTATCGATGCTCATCTTTAAAAAGTGGCGCATCGAGGCCACCCAGACGCTGGCCGAGTACTCCGCCCAGCGCAAGGCCCACAAGCGCTGGGTGCAGGCGGAGCTGGAAGGCCGCGCCGCGCAGGACTAGACGATGATGAGCGCGGCGGCCTCGATTACCGCCCACAACAGCATCGCGCGGCCGGTCAGACCGAGCACGGGGATAAGCTCTGGACCCTGGGCGCCGCGGTTGACGGTGCGAATGGCGCGCAGCGCAAGGGGGAAGTAGACCAAGCCAGCGAGCGCGAGCCAGCTGCCGAAGGCGATGCCGATGGTCAGCAGGAATGGCAGCAGGAGCAGCACCGTAAAGAGCAGGCGCGCCTTCTCATTGCCGAGGCGCACGGCGAGGGTAATCTTGCCGGTCTCGGCGTCGGAAGGAATATCGCGGATATTGTTGACTAGGTTGACGCCGGAGCTCATCGCGCCGATGCCCACGGCCAGTGCGAGGCCCGACCACGATAGGCGGCCGGCCTGGGTGAATTCGGTGCCAAGCACGGCGACGAGACCGAAGAAGATAAAGACTGCGACCTCGCCGAGCCCGCGGTAGCCATACGGGTTCTTGCCGCCGGTATAAAACCAGGCGCCGGCGATGCATAGCGCACCGACGAGGATGAGCCACCACGCATGCGCCGCGAGGGAGAGCGCGATGCCGGCGAGCCCGGCCACGGCGAAGGCGGCAAAGGCCGCGAGCTTTACGTGCTGCGGGCGGGCCAAGCCACCGCCGGTCAGGCGCTGTGGGCCGGTGCGGTCGTCGTCAGTGCCGCGGATGCCATCCGAATAGTCATTGGCGTAGTTCACGCCGATGATAAGAGCCCACGCCACGATGAGGGCGAGCAGCGCGCGGCCCACGTGGCCGCCGTCGATGCCAAATGCCGCGCCGGTGCCCGCGACGACGGGCGCGAACGCGTTGGCCCAGGTATGCGGGCGCGCGCCCTCGAGCCAATCCTGAGCAGTGGCGGGGTAATTACCGGCGGAACGGGCCCCAGAATTCGGGGCAGACTTCGAGGCAGACATAGCCACCATTGTGCCACTGGCGTGGTGGCGGGCGGCAATCAGCGTAGGCAGGCGCGGTGGTGTACCCGATACGCAGCCAGCGCCGCGATAAAGAGCGTGGCATTGGTGACCGTCATTGCGGCGGAGGTGGCCGCGTTTAGGTAGTACGCCAGCCAGAATCCTGCTACCGCGCTCAGCGCAGCGATGCCGCAGGCAGCCAGCACTAGGGCGGGCACTCGGCGGGTGATAAGCCGCGCGGTCATGGTGGGAAAGACCATCAAGGCGATAACCAGCATGGCGCCGGCGGCGTGGAAGGCGGCGGTAGCGGTGCAGGCGATGACCGCCATGAACGTTGTCTGTACGGCGCGGGAGTGGACCCCACGCACGGTGCAGAAGGGGGCGTCAAAGGATGTGGCGGAAAGCCGCGGCAAGGTAAGGGCGAGGAAGATCGCATTAGCGGCAAGCACGCCGGCCATGACATAGCAGTAGTGGGGATTGGAAAAGGCGGCGAGGTTAACATCGCCAACCAAGACGGCATGGACATCGATATGTACGTGGCTCATTCGGGTAGAGATGAGGATGACGCCGGCGGCAAAGAGGGCGGGGAAGATGAGGCCTAGGGCGGCATCGGCAGTAACCAGCGCGCTGCGCTGCAGCCACCGCGTGCCGAGGGCGACGGCCAGGGCACCGGCCGCGGCGGTAATAAGCAGCAGCGGGGAGTCGATATCGGAGGTTAAAAGGTAGCCCACGGCGATGCCGGGGAGGACGGCGTGGCCGATGCCGTCGATAAGCATGGCCTGTCCCTGTAGAACTACAAAAGTGCCGGGCAGCGCGCATGCTACGGAGGTAAGGACGGCGAGCAGGCAAGCGGTAGCTGCAATGGTCATGGTCGAAGCTTTCTGGTGACGAGGCTGAACGCTACGGTGGCGGCTTGCACCAGCACGATGATGGGGCCGGTAGGCAGCGGGCCAAAGGCGATGGAAAGGTAGCAACCCACGGCGGCAGTAAGCGCGCCTAGGAAGCCGGCTAGTGCAATGAAGGGAAGCAGGCGGTGAACCCAGGGGCGGGCGGCCGCGGCCGGGCTGATGACTACGGCCACCATGAGGACCACGCCGACCACCTTGACGCCTATAACCGTGACGGCGGTTAAGGAGAGGAAGCTGAGGGCATTTAAGGCCGTGGTGCGAATGCCGGCTACGCGGGCAAAGGGGGCGTCAAAGGCGACGGTGGCTTGCCGAGTGTGTACCGAAGAAAGAATTAGCAAGACGCCGCCGCCAATGACGAGCGCAGAACTCACATCGGCGCGCGTGAGCGTGGACGCGTTTCCCAGCAGGTAATCCTGGATGCCGGCCTTGCCGGGCAAGGGCTGGCGGGAAATATGCTGCATGAGCAGCATGCCGATGGAGAAGAATGTGGTAAGCGTAGCGGCCATCGCGGTGGTCGGGCCGAGCGGGGCCAGCCGTGGAATCAGGTGAATACAGCCGACGGCCAGTGTGCCGGTGAGGATGGCGCCGGCAGAAAGCAGCCAGATATTGCGGCCGTCCCACCCTAAGGCCGTGGCCACGATGAAGGCGACCAGCAGGCCAGGCAGGGAGGAATGCGAGATGGCATCAGCGAGCAGGCTGGTGCGGCGCACATAGACCAGCGGGCCGAGCGCACCGGCGCAGGCTCCGATGAGTACCGTCCCCAAAAGCGCCTGGGTATAGGTGAAATCCTGAAAGAGTTCTAGTGGGTTCATGAGGGCAGGCAAAACATGTCGGCGATGGCGGATTCGGTGAGCACCTGCTTAGTAGGCCCGGCCGCGATGAGGCGGCCTTGGCCCACCATCATGACCTCATCACAGAAATCGGCGACCTCTGCGAGGTTGTGGTGGACCAGCAGGATGGTGGCGCCATCGGCGCGCAGATTCTGCAGTACCTCCATGATGGCGCGCTGGCTTGCGGCGTCGACCCCAGCGAAGGGCTCATCCAAGATAATGAGCTCGGGATCGCTCACGAGCGTGCGAGCGAGTAAGACGCGCTGGCGCTGGCCGCCGGACAAGGCCGAAATGGGCAGGTGCGAGTGCTCTTGCATTCCGGTGCGGGCGAGCGCGTCGTGAGCGGCGCGCTTATCGACGCGGCTCGGCCACTGCCACCAGCGCAGGCCGGCGGTACGACCCATAAGCGCGACGTCGAAGGCCGTGGCCGGAAAATCCCAATCGATATCCGCGTGCTGCGGCATGTAACCGAGCCGGTGGCGGAAATGGGCAAGGTTGGTGCCATCAAAGGTGAGCGATTCGCAGTTAAGCGGTGGAAGCAAGCCCACCACGGTGCGCACAAGGGTGGACTTGCCGGAGCCGTTGGCGCCCACGAGGCCGGTGATGGTGGCGGGAGTGAGGGCAAAGGTGGCGTCGGCAAGCAGGGGCGTGCGCGGATAGCCTGCGGTGAGGTGGGTGGCGCGCAGCATTAGCTTAAGGCCTTTGCCACGGTGTGTGCGTTGTGCTCGAAAGCCCCAAGGTAGGTATCGGTGGGCGCGTCGGGTCCGAGGGTATCGGCGAAGAGCTCCTCGTCCGAGACGGTAACCTTCCAGCCGCGGGACTCCACGGCCTGTTGCAGCGAGGTGATGGCCTGTGGGTTGGCTTGATTGTCCTTGAAGATGACGGGGACCTTCTTATCGGCGATGGTATCGGCCAGAGCGGAAATCTCGGTGGCGGATTTTGTGGCCTCGGTGGTGACGAAATCGGTGGCGTGAATGTCAAAGTCGAAGGTCTTGCCAAAGTAGTTGAAAGCATCATGGCCGGTGATGAGCACCCGGGGCTTCGCAGCAGCGAGTTCCTTCTTAGCCTTGTCCTGTGCAGCGGCGATCTGGCTTTCGTAGTTATCGGCGGCAGTGGAGTAGTCCGCGGCGTGCTCGGAGTCGATATCGCCAAGTTTGTCGCCGATGCTCTCAACGGCCTGGCTCCACAGCTTGGGGCTATTCCAGATATGCGGATCATAGAGTTGCTCGCCGCCCTTTCCTTGTTCCGGCCAGGGTAGGAGATCTTGTTCATCGAGCTGATCGCCCACCGCGAGCTGCTTGTCTCCCAGGGACTTGAGCTGGTCCACCATCTGGGCCTCGAGGTGGAGGCCATTCCAGAGTACGAGGTCGGCGTCCTTCATAGCCTCAATATCGTGCGTGGTGGGCTGGTAGGTGTGCGGATCACCGCCGGGGCCGACCATGGTGGTGATATCGGCTTCGGGGGCGAGGTTGGCTGCGGCATCGGCCAAGTAGCCGGTGGTGGCGAAGATTTTTAGGCTATCTCCGTGGTTGTCATCGCCGCTTGAGCAGGCCGTGAGCGTAGTAGCGGCGAGCAGTACGGCGAGGGGAAGTGCGGTGGTTTTCTGCAACGAAAAGTCCTTAAATTAGAAATGAATACCAAAGTTCAATGTAGTGAACTTCTAAAAACATACATATTGAAACTCATGGAAGCAATAGGATGAACTACGATGGGGTGAATGCACGTAAGCGAGCTGCCCGAACGCACCCAGGACTACCTCAAGATTTTGTGGAACCACGAGGAAAAGGCGGGACGCGATACCGCCATGCCGCTCGGTGATCTGGCCAAGGCTGCCGGCCAAAAGCTGCCCACCACCTCCGAGGCCGTCAAGCGCCTCGCGGCCAAGGGACTCGTGGAACACGAGCGTTACTTTGGCGTCCGGCTGGTCCGGGAAGGTCGCGAATTGGCCGTGGCCATGGTGCGCCGCCACCGCCTGCTCGAGACCTTTTTGGTACGCACCTTGGGCTATACCTGGGACGAGGTGCATGAGGAAGCCGAAATGCTAGAGCATGCGACCTCCGATAGGTTTGTCGAGCGCATCGATGCTTTCCTCGGCGCCCCTGCGCGCGATCCCCACGGCGATCCCATTCCGGCGGCCGATGGCACGGCTGAGCCGCTCTCGCGCATTACGCTTGCCGACGTCCCACCCAACTCTCCCGCCACCATGGAACAGGTCAATGACGCCGATGGCGAATTCCTGCGCTACTTGGACAAGCACGGGGTTCGTCCAGGCGTGCGGCTGACCGTCGTTGCCCCGCCGGTAGCCGGCCTCCTAGAGGTTAGCGTGGATAATGGAGCCAGCTTTTCGCTCGGGGAATCCGCGGCCCGCGATATCGCGGTGCGCGACGTGGAAGGTGGCTAAGCGCCGAAGATGCGCGCCACCGCGCGGCGGTCTATTTTGCCTGGCCCGGCCGTGGGAAATTCCGCGAGGCGCTTGATGTCTTTCGGTATCTGCCAGCGGGGAAGCTCGGCGTCCTCGAGGGCTTCGAGGATATCGCCGATATCGGCCCAGCCGGTATACGCCGCCATAATCGCCTGGCCGAGCCGCGGGTGTGGCACGCCGACGACGCAGGCATGGTCCACGCCCTTAACCTTGAGGATTTCGGTTTCTAGCGCCTCGGGGTGTAGCTTGAGGCCGCCAGAGTCGATGACGTTATCCAGCCGGCCGGTGACGGTGAGGGTGCCGGCGTCGATAAAGCCGCCGTCGGAAGTAGCGAACCAGCCTGGCTCGCGGAAGGCTTCGTGCTCGGGCGCGTTGCGGTAGCCGTGGGCGATGGTGGGCCCGCCCAAGAGGATGCGGCCGTCCTGGACGCGGACCTGCGCGCCGGGAATCGGCCTACCATCGTAGACGCAGCCACCGGCGGTTTCAGACGACCCATACGTCGCCACCACCGCAATGCCCAGTTCCTCGGCCGCTGCGCGCAGGCGCGGGTTGATGGCCGCGCCACCGACAAGGATGGAGTCAAAGGTGCGCAGCGCGTCGATGCCTTCGACCGAATCCATGGCCTTAGCCAGTTGTAGCGGGGTGAGCGCGGTATAGGTGCGGTCCCCGGTACGGTCGAGATCTGCGGCCGCGCGGGCGAAGGTGGGTATATCGAAGCCCTCGCTGAGATCCATGCACAGCGGGTCGACGCCCGCTACCAGCGAGCGCACCAGTACCTGGATGCCGGCGATGTGGTGGGCCGGCATGGCGAGCAGCCACTGGCCGGTGCCGCCGAGCACCTGGTGGGTGGCATCCGCGCTGGCCACCAGGTTTGCTGGGGTGAGCTGCGCGCCTTTCGGCGTGCCGGTGGAACCCGAGGTGGACATCACGAGTGCGATGCCCGGATCGATGGGCTCGCCGGCGCGTTGGGTATTGCGCAGGAGGGTGGCACGGGTGGCGTCGGCAAGCGGGAGCGGCAAAAAGCACCCTTGACCAGCAATCGCGGCCTCCAGATCGGGGAGGATGCTGGCCGGGTTGTGCGGATCAACCGGAAGCGGGGAGAGGATAGTCACGGAGGCGATTTTAACCGTCGAAGGGGCGGGATTCGTCTTTTTCCGCCTTGCGTATGCCGCGCAGCAACACAATGCGCCCGGCCACGAGCGCACCCGTGGCCAGGACGGCGATTCCGATACAAAAAGCGATAAGCATTAGTAGTAATACGGGAAGCTATCCCAATTTGGCTCGCGCTTTTCCAGGAAGGACTCCTTGCCCTCGACGGCTTCGTCGGTCATATAAGCCAGGCGGGTGGCCTCGCCGGCGAAGACCTGCTGGCCCATCAGGCCATCATCGGTGAGGTTGAAGGCGAATTTCAGCATGCGCTGGGCGGTGGGGGACTTCATGTTGATCTCCTGGCCCATGCGGATGGCGGCGTCTTCCAGCTCGCCGTGGTCCGCGACCTCATTGACCGCGCCCATTTCGTACATGCGCTGGGCATCGTAGGTGCGACCTAAGAAGAAGATTTCGCGGGCGAATTTCTGGCCCACCATCTTGGCCAGGTACGCCGAGCCATAGCCGGCGTCGAAGGATCCCACGTCCGCGTCCGTCTGCTTGAAGCGTGCTTCTTGGCGGGAGGCGACGGTCATATCGCAGACCACGTGCAGCGAGTGGCCGCCGCCGGCCGCCCAACCATTGACCACGGCGATGACCACCTTGGGCATGGTGCGAATAAGGCGCTGGACCTCGAGAATGTGCAGGCGGCCGCCTTCCACCTTCTCGCGGGCGGTGTCCACCGTGGACTCATCCGCGGTGGCGTCATCGTGGGCGTGCTCGGTGGCGTAGCGGTATCCGGAGCGGCCACGAATGCGCTGGTCGCCGCCGGAACAAAACGCCCAGCCGCCGTCCTTTTCGGAGGGACCATTGCCGGTGAGCAAAATCGTTCCCACATCCGGCGTGCGACGGGCGTGATCCAGGGCGCGGTAGAGTTCGTCCACGGTATGCGGGCGAAACGCATTGCGCACCTCCGGGCGGTCGAAGGCGATGCGCACGATGCCGTTCTTGCGGCCCTCGCCGTTGAGCCTGTGATAAGTGATATCCGTCAGGTCCTCAAACCCTTCTACGGAATGCCACAATTCCGGTCGGAACGGATTATCGGTGCTGTACTTTCTCTGCTCGCTCATAAAGGCCAGCTTAGTGGCAAAAGAAGAATAGTCCCCATTCCCAACCCTCACCCACACACGCTGCCCAGCAGGCCGGTAATAATCAATACGCGATACTACGAGGGCTTTACCTCGCAATGTACCCGTGTACGCCATACCAGCGCGGTACTTAATGCCGTGGGGAGACTCGAACTCCCCCGCCCCTTAAAAGCGCTAAAGGGGGCCTGCATTCCCTCGACTTTCCCCTCCAGGGTGGGGGCCTGCTCGCTGCAGGCGTGTGGGCTACCATCGCGCGCTCTAAGCAGCGCGCGATATGACTATCCGTTTTTCAGTTCGGTATTCCAGTTCAGCTGCTGGATGCGGGTATCCAGCTCGCGGTACTGCTTAGACAAATCATCGACACGCTTGCGCAGCTCCGCCACCGGGATGGTGGAGACAAACTTAATCTCGGTGCGGGAATAGCGATCCGAGCGCGTGCCCGCCCGCTGCGCCAGGTCGTGGTAGATGCGGCGCTTGCGCAAGAGGCCGTCGCGAAGCGCGAGGGCTTCCATCAGGTTCCTCTTCTCATCAAAGGCGGTGGCGATATTCGTCGCATTAATGGCCTGCACCAGCTCATCGATGCGCCCGGCCACGCCGTCGAGCTCGCGCAGCAGCTCCTGCGGATCCTCATCCGGGGTATCACCCTCCTGCACGCGGGCCACGGTCAGCAGCCGCTCGTGCAGGCTATTGAGGCGCTCCTGCGCCTGCGCGCGCTCCGCCAATGCCTCAGCTAGCAGCATATTTCCTCCTTTATTGGTATAGGTTCCCAAAATAGCGCAGAGCGGCGGAGGGGTCAATGGCCGGCGGGCGCTACCATGAAGGCCATGCATATCGATGACGTCCTTGACCGCGCCCACGTAGTCTCCCTCCCGCTTGCCGTGCGTTTCCGCGGCATCACCACGAGGGAGGCCCTGCTCATCGAGGGCCCGGCCGGCTGGGGCGAGTTCGCGCCCTTCCTGGAATACGGCCCGGCCGAGTCCGCCGCGTGGCTGCGCGCCGGGCTCGAGGCCGCCTACGAGGGCTTCCCGGAGCCGGTGCGCGATTCCATCGAGGTCAACGCCACCATTCCGGCCGTACCCGCGAGCGAGGTCCCGGCCGTGGTGGAGCGCTACCCCGGCTGCCGCACCTTCAAAATCAAGGTGGCGGAGAAGGGGCACACGCTTGCCGACGACGCCGCTCGCGTCCGCGCCGTCCGCGACGCCGTCACCCAACGCGGCGATATCCCTATCCTGCGCGTGGACGCCAACGGCGGCTGGAGCGTCGATGAGGCGGTCGAGGCCGCGCAGATGATGATGCCGCTGGACTATATGGAACAGCCCTGCGCCACCACTGAGGAGCTTGCCCAGGTCCGCGGCCGCCTTATGCGCGCTGGTCTCTTTGTGCGCGTTGCCGCCGATGAATCCATTCGTAAGGTCGCGGACCCGTACCGCGTTGCCGAATTGCAGGCCGCGGACGTAGCCGTGGTCAAGCCCGCCCCGCTTGGCGGCGTGCGCCGCGTCCTCGAGGTGGCCCAGCACTTGCGTCAACGCCATATGGACATCACGGTGGCCTCCGCGCTCGACACCTCCATCGGTATCAATATGGGACTGGCGGCCGTCGCCGCTCTCCCGCGCATCTACGACGATGAGGACATCGATGTCACCCCGGCCGCTGCTGGACTTGCCACCGGCTCCCTCTTTGCAGAAGACGTCACCGCGCCGCGCCCGCTTGTCGATGGCCACCTTCCCGCCGATATCCTCGCCCCCGACCCAGACCGACTCGCTGCACTCGCCGCCCCCGCCGACCGCCGCGATTGGTGGTTCGACCGCCTCCGCGCCTGTTGGCCGCACCTTGCTGACTAGGGCCTAGAGCAAGCTCTGGTGAAACCTCCACGCCGGAGTCACCAACGCCCGCCGCACCTTTTGCGGACTGCTCTTTAGCCCGCGCACGCTGCGCCGATGCGCCACCGTTTCTTGCACCGTCTCCACCACTAGTTTGAGGTGGTAGTCGGTGCACTCATCCGTAAACTTCAGCGGCGCCCATCCGTGCTGCACCGCGTGATTGGTCTTCCATGTCCCGATGAGGAATTCCCGGTGATTGTTCTCCGGCGCGTGATAATAAAGCGAGTCCAAGTCCACCACCGTCGTCCCCGCTTCGAAGCCTAAATCCCAGGTATACGGCCCAAGCCGGAAATTTGGCACCGGCTTGAGCCCCACCCGCCGCATCTCGTGGTACATCCGCTGCTCCCATTTCGACGCCGTCCCCACCGGCGCCTGCTCCGCCAACTCGCGCACCGCGTCCCTTTTCTTACTGATCACCAGCTCTAAATCGGCCGCGAATCTCCCCCTTCCGTTGAGCCCGCGATACGCCTGCGCCAGCGCTTCTTTCAGCAGCCACTCGCTGCAGCGCTCGAAGCTCAATGCATCTGCTACCGCCTGTGCCGGCAACGCCATCCTTACACCCTTTATCCGATTCGCCGGCACCGGCCGCGACCTCACCGTATACACCACATCATCCGCTCGAATCCGGCAGTTTTTATCCACCCGGATCACCGCCGGCAGCCGCACCTCGCATAAGCCATAGGCCGCGAGCGCCGCCGTCCCCGAAAACACCGCATCCGGATAAAGCTGCGCCACCGCGGCTACTTTATCTTTCGCGCTCGCCTCTGCAGCGATATAACAGTTGCGCCGCAAGCGCAAAAGTGTTCCCCCACTAATCCTGCTGCGGATTTGATAGTCAGTAAGGCCTAAATCTAGTAATTCATTTCTTGTCCACATGACTCATTGGACTGGAATTCTTCCGGGAAGGTTCCACCTTTCTAATTTCAACGATTTCGTCCATCTAAAACACCTAAACCGTCGACGGTTTTCGCCATCTGCATGGACGAAATCGTTGAAAACCGGTGAACCGGGAAAAGAGAACCGCTAAAAGAGCCTGCCGTCAGTATTAAGACTGCCCAACCCGTCACCTGTGCGTACGCTAGGGGACATGTCTACTATCAAGGTCCGCGATGCCCACCTGCACAATCTGCGCAACGTCGACGTCGATATGCCCCGCGGCAAGCTCGTTGCGGTCACGGGCGTGTCTGGTTCGGGCAAGTCTTCGCTGGCATTCGGCACGATTCACGGCGAAGGCCAGCGTCGCTATCTCGAATCGGTGGCGCCCTTCGCCCGTCGCCTCATTAGCTCGGCCGTCGACCCGCAGGTTAGCCAGGTAGAGGGCCTGCCGCCGACGGTCGCGCTGCAGCAATCCACCTCCGGCGGAGGTGCGCGCTCTACGGTTGGCACCGTCTCCGCGCTCTCCAATAGCGTGCGCCTGCTCTATTCGCGCGCCGGGGATAACCCGGAGGGCCTGTACTCGGATTCTTTCTCTCCGAATACCCCGGAGGGCATGTGCCCGCAGTGCCACGGCACGGGCGTGGTCCACGAGCCAACTGAGGATTCCATGGTCCCGGATCCCACCCTCTCCATCGAGGAAGGCGCCATCCAAGCATGGCCTGGTGCCTGGGCCGGCAAGAACTTCCACGACATTTTGATGAATCTGGGCTATGACCTGGATTCGCCCTGGCAGGACCTACCGCAAGAAGACCGCGACTGGATCCTCTTCACGGAAGAGCGCCCCGTCGTCACCGTGAAGCCTCTACGCGGCAAGGATCAGATTCAGCGCAATTATGAGGGCACGTGGCGCTCGGTGGCCAGCTACCTCAATAAGACGCTGGCGGAGACCCAATCGGATACGCTGCGCAAGCGCACCCTGTCCTATATGGAATCCCGCGAGTGCGAGACCTGTGGCGGCCGCCGCCTCAACCCGGCCGCGCTGAAGGTGACCTATGCGGGCATGCCGATTGATGAGCTGGGCGCGCTGCCGCTGGATAGGGTGCATGAGGTGCTCAGCAAGCAGAACCCAGAGGAGAACTCGGCCGAGGATTTGCTCCTGCGGCAGATTCTGCCGGCATTGACCTCGGCGCTGGAGCTCGGCTTGGCGCACCTCAGCCTGGATCGGCCGACGCAGAGCCTGTCCGGCGGCGAGATGCAGCGCATCCGTTTGGCGGCGCAGCTGCGCTCCGGTCTCTTTGGCGTGGCCTATGTGCTCGACGAGCCCTCGGCCGGCCTGCACCCCGATGAGCGCGACGCGGTCATGGATATGTGCCGCCGTTTCATCGCGGCCGGCAACTCCGTGCTCTTGGTGGAGCATGACATGAATTTGGTCGCGCAAGCGGACTGGCTCGTGGACGTCGGCCCGCTGGCCGGCGAGCGCGGCGGCAACGTGGTCTATTCGGGCCCGGTCGAAGACTATGACGCGGACACCCCTACCGCCAATGCGCTGGCTCACCGCACGCTCGCGCTTGCCGACGACCCCCGCACCCCCTCCTCCCACCTCACCCTCCGCGGCATCAACGCACGCAGCATCGACAACTTGGATGTGGACTTTGGTTTGGGCCAATTCACGGCGGTCGCCGGTGTCTCGGGATCGGGCAAGTCCACCCTGGTCAGCACGGTGCTGGCTGGGCTGTTGCGACAGTCCGCTACGGCCGTTTCCGATGAGGAAGAGACCGAGGATAAGGGCTGGTCTGTGGAAAGCACGGAGGGCTTTGACCGAGTCAAGCGCGTCGTGCAGATTACCCAGAAGCCCATTGGCCGCACCCCGCGTTCCACGCTGGCAACCTATACCGGGCTTTTCGATAACGTTCGCAAGCTCTTCGCCTCCACCGATGAGGCCAAGCAGCGCAAGTGGACGGTCTCGCGCTTTTCTTACAACGTAAAGCAAGGCCAGTGCCCCACCTGCGGCGGCGCGGGCAAGATCGAGGTGGAGCTGGTCTTCTTGCCGGGCTCGTACACCACCTGCCCGGAGTGCGGCGGCGCCCGCTTCAACGACGAGACCTTGGAGGTGACCTGGCAGGGCCGCACCATCGCGGACATCTTGGAGCTCACCGTAGATGAAGCGGCCGAGGTCTTTGCCGAAGAAGAAAAGATTTACCGCGCCATCGCCACGTTGCAGGCCGTCGGCCTGGGCTACCTCCGCTTGGGCCAGGGCGCGCCGGAGCTGTCTGGCGGCGAGGCCCAGCGCATCAAGCTGGCCACGGAGCTGCAGCGTTCCCGCAACTCGCGTCGCGGCCACACGGTCTACCTGCTGGACGAGCCCACCACGGGCCTGCACCCAGCCGATATCGACCTGCTCAATACCGAGCTGCACAAGCTGGCGGATGCAGGCCATACGGTAATCGTCGTCGAGCATGATCTCTCGGTCATGGCGCATGCGGACCGCATCATCGAGATGGGCCCGGGCGCTGGCGAAGACGGCGGCCGCATCATCGCGGATGCCACCCCGGCGCAGGTCGCCGCCGAGGATACCGCCACCGGCCGTGCTTTGAGCGCACGCCAAGCGCACTAAGCGGCGAGCCGCGGCTTCCCTGTTAGCTGTGGGAGACCTCTCTGGGATCTCACAGCAAAATGGGGTAGAGGTAGAGGGTATGACTTCTAAAGGCCCTCATGGCGATAATAATGAAACCCGCAGCTGGTCCAGCCCGGCGGATGATGCCACGCGCCAGATTGGCCGCGTGCCCGATAATGCCGCCGGCCCCAGCCGCGACCAAGCGCGCCGCGAGCACCCCAAGCAGTACTTCCCGGGCGAGCAGCAGCCGCAGAATGAGACTCGTCAATTCGATGCGGCCGCTGGCTATCAGCAGGGCTACGGCCAGCAGCAAAGCTATAGCCAGAACTATCAGCAGCCGGCCGGGCAGGCATATGGCCAGCAGTACGCGCAGCAGCCCGAGTACGAGCCGGTGCCGTCGAACTACGATCCGGACCAGCCGGAAAAGCGCAAGAAGAAGGGCGGCGGCGCGATGGCCGGCGTCTTCGCGGCCATCGCGGTACTTGCAGTACTGGCCGCGGCGGTGTTGTTTTTCCTGTGGCGCAATGCCGCGGACGAGGCGGATAAGCCGGACCCACAGCCGGTGACGGAAACGCTGACCACGGAAGTTCCCACCACCGTGACCCAGACCGAAGAGCCGGATTCGCAGGATGAGAACTCCAATAATCTGCCGAAGCTGCCGGACTTCCAAAATGACCTGCCGTCCGATATCCCGACCGAGCTGCCACCAGAGGTACAAGACCAGCTGGATAAGGGCAGCGATGTGGACGTTGAGGGCCTCCTCAATGACCTCTTGGGCGGCGGCGAGCAGTCGGCCAACCAGAACTAAGCGCCCAGCACCTGCCCGGTAAGGGAAATGGCGCGCGGGCAGGTAAAATCGGGCGGCATGAATGAATCGATGCAGTTGGCTGAGAAGGTAGCCGCCCAACTGGCGCGCCACCTCACGGATGTCGTCCTGTGCCCTGGTTCGCGCAACGCGCCGCTGTCGCTGGCGCTGTTGGCGCGTGATGATATCCGCGTACACACCCGCCTGGATGAGCGCGGGGGAGCGTTTACCGCCCTGGGCATGGCGCGGGTGCAGCGCCGCCACGTGGGCGTGGTGATGACCTCGGGAACTGCGGTAGCCAATACTTTGCCGGCCGTGGTGGAGGCACACTATTCCCATACGCCGCTGGCCATCATTAGTGCGGATCGGCCGGAGCGCTTGGTGGGCACGGGGGCGTCGCAGACCATCGAGCAGCAGGGCATCTTCGGCGTCTATGCAGATACCACCCAGGTCACCGGCGTGGACGATATCGCGGCTATGGCCCAGCGTTTCCGCGAAGACCTACAGGTACATATCAATGTGGCCTTTGACGCCCCGCTTGTCGACGCCGCTTTACCCGCCCGCACCTCCGGCGACGGCGTGCTCGATCCGGCCCCGGCCTTTGTGGACCACGGCGAAGTAGCCGTGGACTTGAGCAAAAATACGCTGGTCATTGCGGGTGACGAGGCCTGGGAGGTAGAAGGCCTCCAAGACGTGCCGACCATTGCGGAGCCGAGCGCGCCGGGCCCGTATCATCCGGTGCATCCGGCGGCGGCGCATATCTTCCGCAAGGCGCAGGTCTCCGCGAATGATTATGTGGTCAGTACTAAGGTGGAGCAGGTCATCGTCGTGGGGCACCCGACGCTGCACCGTGGCGTGCTAGCGCTGATGAATGATCCGGATATTGAGCTGGTGGTGCTCTCGCGCACCAAGGACTTCACCAACCAGCGTGGCGAAGAGGCCCGGCTTGGCACCACCGTCAAGGTCACCGGTGAGCCGAGCCGCGAGTGGATGAAGATCTGCGAAGGCGCAACCGATATGGCCGGGCAAGCGGTGCGCGAGACCCTCGAGGATGAGGAACTGGGATTCACCGGGCTGCACGTCGCGGCCGCGGTGGGCGATACGCTCTCCGTCAATGACACCCTGGTGCTCGGCGCTTCGAACCCGGTGCGTGACGCCTCCATGGTGGGCCTGCCGTTCGATGGGGTGGATACGTACTCACCGCGCGGGGCGGCCGGCATCGACGGCACCATCGCCCAAGCCATCGGCATTTCCCTGGCCACGCAATCGCTGGATCCCACCAACTGGCGCGCCCCGCGAGTAATGGCGCTCATGGGCGATGTCACCTTCTTGCATGATGCGAATAGCCTGCTCATTCCGGAAGACCAGGCGCGACCTGAAAACCTCACCATCGTGGTGGCCAATGACAATGGCGGCGGCATCTTCGAGACCCTGGAACAAGGTGCCGATGCGCTGCGTGAGTCCTTCGAGCCGGCGTTTGGAACGCCGCATGGGGTGGACGTCGGCAAGCTGGCAGAAGCCTATGAAGCAGACTACCGCGAGGTGACCACCCCGCAGGAGCTATTGGATACGCTGGCGGAGCTGAAGGAATACTCCACCGGGATTACCGTCGTGGAGGCTAAGACCACCCGTGCCACGCGCCGGGCGCTCAATGAGAAGCTCACCGCAAAGGTAGGCCAGTAAGTGGCCCCGCCGCAGCATAAGCCGCACGCGGCCGTGGTGCCGCGCTATACGCCCGCGGTCTATCGCCGCCGCCTGCACCAGCTGACGCTGGCGCTGTATCTGGCCGCGCTGGTGGGCGTGGTGGGCATGGTCATCGGGCCGGTGATGAATGACCACGCCATCGCCAGCCACCCCGCGCGCGCTTTGGCCACGGTCAAGGATGTGGGCATGCTGCGCACCACGGTGGATTTCCAAGACAGTGAAGGGATTTACCACACCCCACAGCACGGGCTGCTCTATCCCAGTGGGCTGGGCGAGGGCCAGCAGGTGTGGGTGCAATACGCCCAGGACGACCCAGACCTGGTCAAGGTCGAAGGCCGCGAATGGACGTTGGCTATCATCCCGGCGCTCTCGGTAGGGGTGGTTGCCACGCTCATCGCGGCCGTGCTGTGGAAGCTGATTAGCTTCTTTACCCGCCTCGCGGAGAAATAATTAACCAAGATTTTCCGCTGGCTTCACCATAAACTTAAGAAAATGGGCCATGATGGTGGCATGCGTGTTGCGATCGTGGCTGAATCCTTCCTCCCCAATGTCAATGGTGTGACCAACTCCGTGCTGCGCGTTTTAGAGCACCTGCACGAGACCGGCCAGGAGGCCATCGTCATCGCGCCGGGCGCCCGTGAGGGGCAGGAGGAAATCCCGGACTACCTAGGATTCCCCATCTATCGTGTGCCCACCGTGCGCGTGCCGCTGGTGGATTCGCTGCCGGTGGGCGTGCCTACCACGGCGGTCGATGAGGCGCTGCGCGATTTCAAGCCGGATATCATCCACCTGGCCAGCCCCTTCGTACTCGGCGCTGCTGGCGCTTTCTCCGCCCGCCAGCAGCGCGTGCCCGCCGTGGCGTTGTACCAGACCGATGTTGCCGGTTTTGCCACCAAGTACCATGCCTCCGCGCTGGCCTATGGCGTGTGGGAGTGGCTGCGCACGATTCATAACTCCTGCCAGATGACGCTGGCACCGTCCTCGCTGACCATCCGGGATCTAGAAAAGCACCACATCAAGAATGTGCGCCACTGGGGCCGTGGCGTGAACGCGGAGCTTTTCCACCCCTCCAAGCGCTCTGACAAGCTGCGCCGCAGCTGGGATCCGAGCGGCACCAAGAATGTAGTGGGATTCGTTGGTCGCCTCGCCGCGGAAAAGGGTGTGCACCGGTTATCGGCGCTCAACGGGCGCGAGGATATCCAGCTGGTCATCGTGGGCGATGGGCCGGAGCGCCCGCTATTGGAAGCCCAGCTGCCCGGCGCCGTCTTTACCGGTGCGCTGTCCGGCGAAGACCTCGCCGCCGCCTATGCTTCCTTGGACGTCTTTGTCCATGCGGGTGAGTTCGAGACCTTCTGCCAGTCCATCCAGGAGGCGCAGGCCTCCGGCGTGCCGACCATCGGACCGCGGGCAGGTGGCCCGGTAGACCTCATCGACGAGGGCTATAACGGACTGCTGCTGGATGTAAAGACCTTTGTGGAAGACCTTCCCAATGCGGTAGACGCTCTGCTCAATCCGGAGATCCACCAGGAGATGCGGGACAATGCCCGCGAGTCCATTTCCTCCAAGACGTGGAAGGCGCTGTGCGAGCAGCTCGTGGGCTATTACGAAGAGGTGCTGGAGGATACTCGCCGGGTGCCGCTGACCATTCTGGGACAGCGTCCCGAGCTGCCGCGATGGGCGGCTCGTGCCCTTGGCGCCCGCGTAGCCTAGACTGATCATTTGTGTCTAAGGCAGATTTGGATAAAAAGCCCTTCGATGTGGCGCGCATGTTTGACGCCGTGGGCGAGAAATACGACCTCACCAATACCGTGCTGTCCTTTGGGCAGGACGCGCACTGGCGCAAGCGCACCCGTGAGCGTTTGAACCTTAAGCCGGGCGAGAAGGTCCTCGACCTTGCAGCGGGTACCGCCGTGTCCACCGTGGAACTTTCCAAGTCCGGTGCGTGGTGCGTAGCGTGTGATTTCTCCCGTGGCATGCTGGCCGCCGGCCGTGAGCGCGACGTGCCCAAGGTGGCTGGCGATGGCATGAAGCTGCCGTTTGCGGATAACACCTTTGACGCCGTGACCATCTCTTATGGCCTGCGCAATATCCACGACTTTGAACTCGGCCTGCGCGAAATGGCGCGCGTGACCAAGCCGGGCGGGCGCCTTGCGGTGGCGGAATTTTCCACCCCGGTGGTACCGATTTTTGGCACCGTGTACAAGGAATACTTGATGCGCCTGCTCCCACCGGTAGCGCGCCTGGTTTCTTCTAATCCGGAGGCATATATCTACCTCGCGGAATCCATTCGCGCGTGGCCGGGGCAGGAGGAGCTTGCCGCGGTTATCAATCGCAATGGTTGGGCCGAGGCCGGCTGGCAGAACCTCACCTTCGGCATCGTGGCGCTGCACTCGGCGGTAAAGCCAGCCTAGGCGCTGCTCTGCCCGCGCCCCGGGGCCGGGGGACTATGCCGCGGTCGAATCCCAGAGTGGCGTATCGCGGCGAAGGGACGAGACCGTGCGGCCGGCGGCGCGCCAGGTGCGTGCGATGAGGTCGCGGTCATCGTCAGTAATGAGGTTGCCCATCAGGCGCGCAGCGGCCGGCATGAGCATGCGGCCGACGGGTCCGCGCAGGGCCAGTGGACCGGCCAGCGGTAGGAACTGTGGGTAAGTAAGCAGGCGTGCGGCCGTGCGGGCCAAGAGGAAGGACTCGCCGTAGTGCTCGCGGAGGACGGCCGGCCAGGCCAGGGTGAAATCCTTCGGGCCGAGTAGGGCTACGGCCAGCGCAGCCGTCTCCAAGCCGTAATCGATGCCTTCGCCGTTGAGGGGATTGATGCAGGCAGCGGCATCACCAATGATCATCCAATTGGCGCCGGCCACGTTGGATACCGCACCGCCCATGGGCAGTAAGGCAGAGGTAACGTGCTCAATCTCGCCGAGTCCCCACTCGGGACGTTGTTGGGCAGCGTAGAACTCGAGCAGCTTCTTGGTGTTGATCTTGGCGGGGCGCTGCGCGGTTGACAGCGCGCCGAGGCCGATGTTGACCTGGCCTAGCTCGGGGCCGAGCGGGAAGATCCAACCGTAGCCGGGCTGCACCTCGCCTTCCTCGTCCTTGAGCTCAACGTGAGAGTGCATCCAGGGCTCATCGGCATGCGTGGAGGAAGCATAGGAGCGCGCGGCGATGCCATAGACCTCCTCGCGGTGCCAGGTGCGGCCGAGCTTCTTGCCAAAGGTAGAGCGCACGCCATCGGCCACGATGACCCACTTGGCATGCACGGTGACCTCTCCCACGCAGAAGGAGGTTACGCGGTTGCCCTCGAGCACCGGATCGGTGGCGGGGGTGCCGGTGAGGAGGGTGGCGCCGGCTTCCCGGGCGGCGTCGGCAAGCAGGGCATCAAAGCGGAAGCGCGGCAGGGCCGTGCCCACCTGGGAGGGATAGGTCTCCGGCCAAGGCGCGGTAATATCGCCGCCGTAGCCGTGCAGCTTCAGGCCGCGATTGCGATAGGAGGCGTTGACCGCAATGCCGAGCTCATCGAGCTGGTGCATCGCGCGCGGGGTGAGCCCGTCGCCGCAGGTTTTATCGCGGGGAAATGTAGCGGAATCAATAAGGAGGGTGTCATAGCCGGCGCGTGCGGCATGGATCGCGGCGGCGGCTCCGGCAGGCCCAGCGCCAATGATGGCGACCTCGACATAGGTTTGGGAATCGATCTGCTCCGACATGAGGACTATCATTGCATGAGTTCGACCCCTCGAGTGTGTTTAGGGGCGCAGTTTGGACTACGGTAGGTAATCGATTATCTCTGGCTTTTAGTTGCAAGGAACACTATTTAATGACTCACGGTCAATCGCATGCCACGCACGTGGATCTTGGTGATCCGCAGCTCAACGAGCGCATTGGTGCGGGCATGGAAGCAGTAGAAGACAAGCTGCGCAGTGAAATCGACCGCGGCCAGGACTTCTTAAAGGATAAGGTCAGCCACCTGTCTAAGGCCGGTGGCAAGCGCTTTCGCCCCATGATGGCGCTGCTGGCCTCCGAGTATGGTCCGCGTCCGGGCTGCGAAGAGGTGGTTAAGGCCGCCACCGTCGTGGAGATGGTGCACGTCGCCACCCTTTATCATGACGATGTCATGGATGAGGCGGACCGCCGCCGCGGCGTGGAATCTGCCAATTCGCGGTGGAATAACTCCGTGGCCATCCTCGCCGGCGATGCGCTCTTGGCGCATGCCTCCCGCTTGATGAGTGAGCTGGATACCCACACCGTGGGCCACTTTGCCGATACCTTTGAAGAGCTGGTGACCGGTCAGATGCGCGAGACCATCGGCGCGGGTGAGGCCAATGCCGTGGAGCACTACACGGCCGTTATCCGTGAAAAGACCGCGGTGCTCATCGCCTCTGCTGGCTACCTGGGTGCCTACCACTCCGGCGCCTCGGCCGAGCATGCCGCAGCCCTGCACCGCATTGGTGGTGCCATCGGCATGATCTTCCAGATTGTGGACGATGTCATCGACATCTTCTCTGACCCAAAGGAGTCCGGCAAGACCCCGGGCACAGACCTGCGCGAGGGCGTATTTACCCTGCCGGTTCTTTACGCCTTGGAAGAAGAGGGCGAAGTGGGCGATAAGCTGCGTGAGCTGCTTACTGGCCCGCTGCATTCCGACGCCGAGGTGGAGCGCGCCATCGAGCTCCTGCACCAGTCTGGCGGCCGTCAGAAGGCGCTGGAGGACATCAATGCCTACCTGCGCACGGTGGAGGAGCAACTCGCCGTGCTACCGGAGAACTCCGCGAGTCAGGCCTTGCGGCAATTAGCGGATTACACGGTGCGCCGCGTGGGCTAGCTGCTTCGTTAAGTCCCTCTCTATAGCCCCATTCGCCCCTACTACGCTGGCGATTTGTGGGTGGGAGGGTGGTTCGTAGTAAAGTACTTACTCGCACCACACAGTGCATGCCAGGTTGCCCGAGCGGCCAAAGGGAGCGGACTGTAAATCCGCCGGCATTGCCTTCAGAAGTTCGAATCTTCTACCTGGCACAGAATGAACCTCGCAAGCAGATGCTTGCGGGGTTTCAAGCGTACCTGCAGCTGTGAGGCGGGATCTACTGGCTGGGCTCCTGGGTGCGGGAGCTTTTAGCCTTGTGCCACACCGCATAAGCACTGGCGAGGAAAACAACTAAGAAAACCCCAGCGATCTTGAAGTAGAAAAAGCCTTTTCCTAGCCTGCGAGAAATATCTGGCAATGAGGTGGAATCCGATTCAGCTAGGGCCTTGGCAACGTACATCGCATTCAAACCGCCGATGAAGTAGCCGAGGCAGAGCAATAATGAAATAACGGCCGTAATCAATACCAAAACTGCTAAGGGTGAATGGCGGGACATTGTTCTCATCTAACTCCTCTCATCGCGGCCTAAAGGACCAGCAAAGTACACCTTTCTAAGGCGCTTGGTACTAACAGGTTTGCTCTCCTGTCTTATCATCCCTCACGGGCTGCCATCAGAGGTCTTCACAAAGTCCGCCTGGGCGGCTGCGGCGGCTTGCCTGGCGATGACAATGAGGCGACGGAAAGAGCGGCGGGCTCGATGATGATCTTGACACCTTACCGGGGGTAGCATCGCGTGGGCTGGGAAATGGACGCGGAGTGGAGGTCTTTGGTGGAACGCTCTGTATGCGAGTGGCCGCCCTTTGTCCTGCACGATCTCTGCGCCTTTGGGGGGCGCCGCCGCAGGTGGGAGGAGCCGGCGCTGCCAAGATCCGCCAGGGTGGAACCTAGGGGGCGGGGTGGCGGTCACGCGACCGTCGGCAAGCGCAAAGCACTTAAACAGCTGACTTATCCCTTTATCGGAGTGCTCGCGCGGATCAGTAATGCTGATGCTGGCGAAGCCGAAGTTGTAATACAGCTTTGTAGCATCGCTGGATTGGCGATCCTCGTCATCCAACACGCCCTTCATTCAAGCACGTTTACATCGCGTAAAAAGAAGCCACTTGAACTGTATATTTATGGGGTCTGACGTGGCGATTTGTGTAAAACGTTGAAAGCAGGTTAGATTATTGGAGTCCGCAACGGAGAGCACAACGAAATAGCGATGTGTTCAACGCTAGGATGTGCCCCCTTAGCTCAGTCGGCAGAGCGTTTCCATGGTAAGGAAAAGGTCGACAGTTCGATTCTGTCAGGGGGCTCCATTCATGTTTGGAGGAAGGGACTCCTCCAAGGTGAATATGGCGGTGTAGCTCAGTGGTAGAGCAAGCGACTCATAATCGCTGTGTCGCGAGTTCAATTCTCGCCATCGCTACCGGGAAAGAAAGGCGCCCGCAGGGCGCTTTTTTATTACCGCGCTGAAGGCAATCCAGGCTGTGCCTAGTTTCGGATTGGAACTATGGCTCTGGTAAGGTCTTCAACGCTTGATGCTTAGGTATCAAGGAATAAAAGAATAGGGGCGTGGCGCAATTGGTAGCGCAACGGTCTCCAAAACCGTAGGTTGCAGGTTCGAGTCCTGTCGCCCCTGCATAGTAAACCCCGTCACCTCAGGTGGCGGGGTTTCTTCATACCCTATTTTCTGGCGGATTCTAGTGGTCGTGGAAACACGTCTTATGTTTCGGTTGAGTTTATCAGTGCGGCCATTTTCTCGGCTGGTGTTTGAAAGCCCAGGGTTTTGCGGGGGCGGCGGTTGAGTTGCATG
>NZ_JAKRNB010000026.1:0-30548 GCF_022347395.1 Corynebacterium sp. ACRPF | reverse complement strand
TACAACACCGAACGCATCCAACAACGACTCAAGGGCCTGACCCCGATGCAATATCGAAATCAGACCCTTGAAGCCCTAACCACCTAGAATTAAACCAGTCCAACTTTCGGGGGCCAGTTCAGTTTGACTGCATGGGGGTCTGAGTCTATGCCTCTTACGTCATGGACTACCTCCGCGAATTTGCTGACTAGCAGTCCGTCTCCCGAACCAACGTCAAGGACTTTCGAATCTGGCCCCGGGGCAGCGGCGAGCAGTTCAGAATGGTAGGCCGTGTTGTGATTCCAGCGACTTGTCATGGCATGGTCAATTTTACCGAATTGGATGGAGCTGAATTGTCAGAATCTTGCAAGCTAACTATTGGGACAATCGTTCCATTACTAATTTGTAGTTCACTTGCCGCCGCAACAGACTCAGAGGAAGCGCAAGATGAGGCGTCCTGCGTTGCGTTTCGTCTATTTCGGTATTTTTTAAGAGACTGAATTGAGAGTGGAAAGGAAATGGAAGAGTTTACGGTCGGGGCTAGAGCAGCGGCATGCAGAGCTTGCAGTGAATGCTGCTCGTCTGTGGTGCGACATGGTGCTTACAACTTACAGTTCTGAAACCGCACCTTGGCGTTCCGAGGAGCCGGAAGAATAAGACTGTCAATCCAGTTGAGGGATGTCGACCGATAAACCTCTGGGAGATTCTATAAAACAAATGTTCTAATGCTCGTCTGGTCCTGCTGGGCGAGTATTTTTCATGTCCACAGTATGTGCTAGATAAAGGAAGTAAATGGTTTAGCGGGGATTCTGCGGCCTAATTTGCGGCCGATTGAAGCGCCTTAGTAGCGGAATTAATACTCGGGAGATTCCATATCCGCAGCTCGGGAGACACTTTTTGAAAAGCCATGCTGAGCTGCCATCGTGAACATCACACCACCAAGACCGGAGATGGAAATACTTTTCCACTCCGGTTCTTTTTGTGTGTCCTAGTCGCTATTCTTTTGCTTGGTGCGCAGCATATCCATGCTCATCACGGCGCCGATGATGGCGGCGTGATGTTGTTCATTGAGGCCCGGCGTGATGCGCAGGCGGTACGTGTTTTTGCCCATGAAGAAATTGCCCATGCCAGTCCATTCATTAGAGACGTCAGCAAGCAGCCGATCTTCTGAAGTGATGGAAAGGTTCCAATCCCAGAAGTCGCCGTGAATTTCGACGTCGGCAAAACCCTCCATGGTCAAGTCCAACTTTGTCTTGAGCATGGAGAAACGCTTGGTAATGACGGCCATGGGCTTTTCGATTCCCGGCAAGTGCACCTCATAGGTATCCCGCAGAAAATTCGGCGGATCCGAAATCGTCATGACCGTCTGTAGCGGGTTGCCTTCAGCATCCGTGAGTGCGACCTCCAAGCTGCGAGAGGATTTAAACACCATATCTCTAAGACTGGTGGATTGCAGGATCGTGCCTACAGGGGTGCCGTTGATATCGGCGATCATGAACTGATCGTTGAGGAAGGACTTGGTTTGGGTAATTACGAGCTCGTCAAGTGCGAATAAATTTTGCGTCATGCCAGCCACTGTAGGGAAGCTGGCGGTTTTATTCCTCCTCCCTAGGGGTGGTTTTCTGCTGGCGCATGAGCTCTTGGGCCTCTTCATATGCCCGGGTGCGGTGGGCAGTCATGGTTTGGGCGAAGGTCTGTACCCAGTTCTTGTTCTTCTGCGCCAGCGGGCCGGAAGGTTCGGTGGTGGTCCAGGTGCCGTCCTCAGAAAGCCAGATGATGTCGCGTGTGTGTGGGTCCATGACATAAAAGACGCGGCCATCGGTCTTTATGTTGTGGTGGTGCTGGCATAAGCAGGCGAGGTTTGCCGGCGTGGTCGGCCCGCCGTCCGCGTGGTTGATGCGGTGATCCTTCTGGCAGGCAGATGCCGGGCGGTTGCAGCCGGGGTAGCGGCAGGTGCCATCGACGCCTTCCAGGTACGCAGCCATGGCGGCGGGAGTAACATAGCCCTTGACCTCGTGGTTAGGGTCCATCTCCCGGATTTTGGTGTAGGGCAGCGCATTGGAGCGCGTCGGGTCGAGCCAGCCCACGGATTCGATAAACGCCGGGGAATTGGGCACGTCGGTGGCCTTGTAGGCGTTGAGGATGATTGGGTGCGGCCGGTGAGGAGTGCAACGGCGGCGTCGGCAAGCGAGCAATCTAGCTCCAGCGCGGTCTGCCGGATGCACTTATCGACGCTCGCGATAACCGCCGGGTCCGCACTTAAAGTCACCGCCGAGGTGTTATCGCCCCAGTTTTCCATGGTGTAGCGAGGCTGGGTAGGGCCCTGGGTGACGGCCAGCGTGTCATCGGCGAGGTTGATGAGCTCGTTGAGCTTGCGCTTGATCTGTGCCTGCGTACGCATGGTCTGGTTCGGCCGGGTAGGGGTGAGGTAGTCGGTGAGCTGCTCATCGATGCGCGCCACTACCTCCGGTGTGGGGTTACCCAAGCGGTTGAGGGACTTATTGATGGCAATAATCCGGTCGAGGTCTAAATGATAGAGGCGGTGCTGTAAGGCCTGCAGCTCAGGCAGCTCCTCCAAGCGGTGCAGCGCCATGAGGATATGGCCGATCCGGCCTTCGTTAACGCCGGTAGTGCGGTAGAGGGATTGGGTAACTAATTCGAAATCAGAATCGAGATCCGGGACTTGGCTCACCCAGAACTCGTACTCCGCCTTTCGCATCTCAAAGGCTAAGCGTGTGGTGGGATCGGTGGTGTTGGTCGTGGAAAAGTAGGGTTCTTCCATGGCGCATCGTACCTAAATTATCGTGTGAACTTGTGTACGATTCACACCTTATAACACCCCTCGGACACGAGCCTTTTTCTCCGCATTGAACCAGCTCAGGAGCTATATTCCGGATCTTTAGCGGGTAGGGAATTTTCGCTGCTTTGTGCGGCGTGTTTCTTGTTCTGCTTGCGCATGAATCGCAGGCCCCAGATAATAAGCGCCCACATGATGAGGGCGATAACGAGGATGGTCACCGGCCATTCACCCACAATCATGGTCGCGCCATTGAACAAGGTATGCAGGGCGATAGCGGCCAGCCAGAATCCGGCCACCTGCCAGTACCCATGGCGCGCGCCCGCATAGAGCTTGCCGACGCCCCACGCCGCAACCCCCGTATACAGCGCATGGCTAAAGGCGCCAGTGAAGATTCGCCCGGTAGCGGTAATGAGTACGCCCCAGAGATCGCCATCCAAGTTATCGATGGCCGCGTTCAGGATGAACGGCACATTTTCCATGGCATCGAAGCCCAGGCCTACCGCCATTCCGATCGCGGCGGCGTGGTAGGGATGCCGCACGTTCCCAAAAGCCGCAATAATAACGACGACGCCGAGAAGCTTGATGGTTTCCTCCGGAAGCGGCGAGTAAAAGGCCGCATCCAGGTAGGTAAGCCCCAGCTTGTCCGAAATCCCCACCATTTGATCGTTGAGGCTTACCACCACCGGCTGGGCGAGCGCGCCCCACAGGATGCCGTGCCACATCGGCCGCGGCCTAAACCACAAGAATCCCAGCCCGAGCGTCAGGCCCGCGCAGATGAGCGCGCCGAGGAGGCCAACCTCGGTAAACCGACGACCAGGCAAAAAGAAGCCGGAGACTACCAGGCCAAAAGCGATAAATAGCCAGTACAGATTCTTCATGCCTTTTCTACCTCCTGGGCGAGTTCTTCAGCGCGCGGTCCGCGCAGGGAAACGAACGTGGTGGGGCCATCGCCCTCGACGCTGATGGCTACTAGGTCGCCATCGACAAGCGTGCGCTTATCGCCGTCGCGCACGATGTCTCCTCCCGGCATGGCCGTGCCCTCGCCCATTGCCCGCAGGTACCGGCGGGTTGCTTGGTCTTTGTCCTGGACGCCGGCTTCCTTGGCGCGGATTTGGGTGCCATCACAGTCCCAGCGCGGATTGCCAGTGGTGGAGCCATCTTCTTCGAGGCAGGACAAACCGGGGATGCGAGCCGAGCCGGCCTTTACTTCAGAGGTGGGGTTGTCATACATGTCTGGCAGGAGCGCATTGGTGCCGTAGATGGCGCCGAATACTACGCCCGCCGCGAGGATGAGGGGTGTGCTTTTCATGCCTTCAACGTTAGGTACGTGCTGCTCAGCGCGGTATCCTCCGCGGGGAGGATTAGGCCGGACATAAGGAGGATTTCTCCTCCATAAGCAATATCAAGCCCTGTGATAGGTTGGGTGCGTGTTTGAGGATCTAGCGGAAGAAGCAGAAGCGAAGGACGAGCCCACCCGCGTGTGGTGGCAGTGGTGGGCACCCATCACCATGGCCGTGGTCTTTGTTGGCCTTCCGCCCGCGGTCTATCACCTAGTCTCCGGCGTAGTTCTGCTCATCCTCATGGCCGTGCTGGCGGTGGTCATTGCTCTTGCCGACGGCGCCACTTTCCGCGCCTCCTGGACCATCTTCACTGTGGCAGGGCTTGCTTACTTTGCCGCCATGTCCCTGTACTTCAACGAGGGCACCTGGATATACCTCCCGGTATTTGTTTTCCTGGCATGGGCCGCGAGCAGGCTGGGCGCCGTGGTGGGCTTTAAGGCAGGGAAGAGCTAATGGAGACGTGGCGCCTAGAGCACCCCGAGGTGGGCACCATCGAGGTGCAGCGCGGGTACGATGCCGAGTTCGCTGAGCTAGGTGAGTGGCCAAAAAAGGCGAAGGACTATACCCCGGTGCCAGGCGATGCTTCGCTGTCGAAGCGCCTTCAGCTGTGGCGGAAGAATCCCAGCCCACGCCTGCAGATTGTGGTGAACGGTCAGGTACGCAGCCGACACGATCGGCCGCGTGCGGGTCGGTATTCGCTTAAAAAGAAGATTGAAAAAGACCTCACCCTGCTCGAGAACTCCGCACCGCGGACCAAGCCTTACCTAGATATCCAAGCCTCTCCTTTTGGCGAGCTTTTAGATGTGTACTACCGCAATGGCGAGGAGGCAGTCGCCCTCGATCCGCCGGCCGGCTCACTGGGGGAGAAGCGCCGCCACGCCATGGAGGAAAGCTCCTTCAAGCGGGTGCTGTATCCGCTTTTGGGTGGCCTGGGAAAGTCCGGCTGGGCCATTGGCGTGATTGTGCTCGGCCCGATCATTAGCCGCATCTTGGCCCGGTTACTGCCGGACTGGGAGCTGCCGGATATCGACCTGCCGGATATCGCGCTCCCGGTGCCGGAGTTGCCGCAGATTGAGCTGCCCGTGCCGAATATTGACCTCAATATTGACATTGATCCGCCCGATTGGCTCGTATTCTTGATGGACTACAGCAAGGTGTGGGTTCCGATCATCATTGCCATTGTGGTGGGCATTCAGGCAGTGCGCAATGCCAAGAAGTCTGAAGAAAAGAAGCAGCAGTGGCAACAGGGTGGCGCGTATGCTGACGGCCATGAAGATTCACGGCGCGATTGATGCGCAAGGCCGGTGCAGGCATTGGCATTCCCCGTTGGACGTGGTGGCCAATAAGTGTGCCACCTGTGGCGGGTATTTTTCCTGCGCGCTATGCCACGCCGAGCTCACTGACCATGAGTTTGGGCCCATGCTTGTCGACGCCCCCTCGGTACTCTGCGGCGCCTGCCGCACCGAAATGAACTATCACGCCTATTCCGCCGCGCCTGCGTGTCCCCACTGCGGGCATAAATTTAATCCCGGCTGCATCGCGCATGCCGGGATCTATTTTCAGCTAGACCGCTAGAAAGAAGACAGCTGCTGTAGCTGCTGGATTTGCGGAATCTGCGGCAGCTGGAACTGGGATACAGCGTTCTGGGCAATCTTGGCCGCATCCGGGATGCGGAAGGTCTGGCCCAGGAATGGGACGTCGACAGTCGGCTGGCCCGGGATGGTGCCCAGCTCGATGACCTTGGCATTCTTGGCTGGCGCAGGTGCCGGTGCCGGGGCCGGAGCCGGCTTTGGTGCGGGGGCATTGCCGCGCTGGCCGCCGGTGTTGACCGGCTTGCCCTGACCAGTGGTGCCGTTCAGGCCGCAGCGAGCAATGGCCTCATCCATGCGGCCGATGGCGCCGCGGACTTCGTTGCCGCGTGGGTGCACGGTGGCAACGGCGAGGGCCTGGGACTTCTTCTGGTTGTAGTCAGCGGAGTTGGTCCAGTACTGCTTGGCCTGGGAGCAGGAAATCTGGCCGGCAGGCATCTTGTCGAGGAGGTTATCAACGGCGTCGGCATGGGCAGCGGCAGGGGCGGCGAGGGTTACGGTCAGGGCGGTAGCTGCAGATAGCAGCGCGGACTTACGTGCAAAGCTCATGTCAGACATCTTGCCACATTTGTTACGCCTGTGACAGGCCTAGGAAGCGATTGACCAGGCTGCGGTAGGCGCGCACGGTGAGCTCGAGGTCCTCTAGGTAGAGGTGCTCGTCGTGGCTGTGCAGCTGCGAATTGGCGCTGGCCATATCGCGGCCTTCGGCGTGCATGGCAAAGCCATAGGCATTGCCGCCCTTGCGGCGGGCGAAGCGCAGATCGGAGCCGCCGGTGGCGTGAACTGGGACAACGTCCTTGTCGGGGAAGAATTCCTTGGAGGTGGCCTCAATGGCGCGCCAGAGCTCGGTATCGGTGGAGGATTGCGTGGCATCTTCAGTAATGAGGTGCTCGATTTCTACCTCATCGGCCATGTCTCCAAGCGCGCTGCGCAGGAAGTCATCCAGATCCTCCTGGGTCTGGCCGGGGAAGGGGCGCACATCCATTTCCAGGTAGGCATGTGAAGGCAGCACGTTAATGGCGCCGCCGGCGCTCAGGACGGTCTCGGCGATGGTGGTGTGGCTAAAGGCATGCGCGTAGGCGTCGAGGTTGCCGAACCTGGAGTAGTCACCGGTGCCGTCGATAAGCTCCTGCTCCGTCTGGGGGTCAAACTTGAAGGTACGCACAAAGCCCTCCCAGATTTCATTGGAGGCTGTGGGCGGCTCAGCGGTGGCGATGCGGCGAGCGACCTCACCGATCTTCACGATGGCAAAGTCCTTGCCATAAGGCGTGGAGCCATGGCCAGCATCGCCATGTACGTGCAGTCGGCGCTGGCCAGCGCCCTTTTCTCCCACGTTGAAGCCCACCGCGCCGGGCAGGTGGCTGCCGCCGGTCTCAGACAGGCAGTTCTTCCACGAAAAGGCATCGGGGTGGTTCTCGGACATAAAGCGCACGCCAAGGCCGCCGCGGGCCTCTTCATCGGCCATGCCGACGAAGGCGAGGGTGCCGCCCGTGTTACCGGTGCGGGCGACCTCGCGCGTGACGGCGGCCATGGTGGCGGTAATAAAGAGCATGTCTACGGAACCGCGGCCGTAGAGCTTGCCGTCCTCGATGAGGGCCTCGAAAGGCGGCTTGGTCCACTTGGGCTCATCCACGGGGACGACGTCTGTGTGGCCCATGAGGGTGAGCGGTTCCTTTTCTGGATCGCCGGGGACGGTTACCACGATGGAAACGCGGCCCGGGTGGGACTCGAAGCGCTCAATCTGTACGTCTTCGCCCGCGAAGAATTTTTCCAGGCTATCCGCATTGCGCACCTCGTGGCCGGAATCTGGGGTGAGGTCATTAACGCAGGCATTGCGGATAAGCTCTTGGAGGAGGGAGAGGGTGTCATCATAAAGCGTCATGCCCCCGAGGGTAGTTCCGTACAGATTTATATGTGGTTTTAACCAAAGTTGAACGCCGTTCAAGTAGGGTTTAGCACCATGAGCATCGTTGACATCGCCCGTGAGAAAGCCCTGGAGCAAGGCAAAGGCCTCAACCAGGAAGAGCTACTGCAGGTATTGCAGGTTCCGGATTCCCAGCTGGAGGAGATCGCCGATATTGCGCACCAGACCCGCCTGAAGTGGTGCGGCCCAGACGTATCGGTGGAAGGCATTATTTCCATCAAGACCGGCGGCTGCCCAGAGGATTGCCACTTTTGTTCCCAGTCCGGTCTCTTCGAGTCTCCAGTGCGCGCCGTACGCCTCAACATCCCAGAGCTGGTGGAGGCAGCGCAAAAGACCGCTAAGTCCGGCGCTACCGAGTTCTGCATCGTCGCTGCGGTGAAGTCGCCGGACGATCGCTTGCTGGACCAGGTGGGCGAGGCGATTGCCGCGATTAATGACGCCGTCGACATCGAGATTTCTTGCTCGCTGGGCACCCTGACCCGCGAGCAGGCGCAGCGCCTGAAGGATATGGGCGCGCAGCGCTATAACCACAACCTGGAGACCTCCCGCTCCTTCTTCCCTAATGTGGTCACCACCCACACCTGGGAGGAGCGCAAGCAGACCCTCGACTACGTGCGCGAGGTGGGCATGGAGGTCTGCTGCGGCGGCATCATCGGCATGGGCGAGTCCCTGGAGCAGCGCGCCGAGTTCGCCGCGCAGCTGGCAGAGATTGATCCGTGCGAGGTACCGATGAACTTCCTTGATCCGCGCCCGGGCACCCCCTTCGCGGATCGCCCGCTGGTTCCCTTGGGTGAAGGCCTGCGCGCCGTGGCGGCGTTCCGCCTGGCCATGCCGTCTACCACCTTGCGCTTTGCTGGTGGCCGCGAGCTTTCGCTTGGCGACGACGGCACTGAGCGCGGCCTCCTCGGCGGCATCAACGCCATTATCGCCGGCAACTACCTGACCACCCTGGGCCAGCAGATTGAAAAGGATGTGGACATGTTGAACCGCATCGACCTGCCGATTAAGGCCCTGTAGTGTCTGGCTTATTCGAGCCAACATCCGAATTGGCTGCCGCCGTCCTTTCTGGGGACGAGCCGATTTTCCATCCGAATACCGGCAAGCCGATCGAGGAGGTCTTCACGCTGCACCCAGCTGCTGCCGCTGGCCTCGATGTGCCGCGCTACTGCCAAATCTGTGGCCGCCGCATGGTGGCCCAGGTACGCCCCGATGGCTGGCACACTACGTGCTCGCGCCACGGGGATCTGGATTCGGAGTGGCTATATGTAGAGCACTTGCCTGAAAGCTAGCATCGGGAGCATGGAACCAGCCGTCTCCCTTGCTCACCAGTCCGCGCTGCGCTCGATCGCCCGAGTAGTAGAGGAATCGGCGCCGCATACAGAGGAGGGGAAGGCCTTAGGGGACGTCGTCAAGCAGCTGCGCGAGGGCCCCGTAATGGTGCTGACCGGGGCCGGGGTGTCTACGGACTCGGGCGTGCCGGACTATCGGGGGCCGCGCGGCTCGCTCAGTAGGCACCGGCCGATGACCTATCAGGAATTTCGGCATGACCCAGCCGCAAGCCATAGGTATTGGGCCCGCAGCTTTGTGGGGTGGCGGGTCATGGATTCCGCGGTGCCGAATCGCACGCACTATGCGCTCGTGGAACTGGAGCGCGCCGGGCTGGTCAATGGTGTGGTCACGCAAAACGTGGATGGCCTGCATAAACAGGCGGGAACCGCGAACTTGGTGGCGCTGCACGGCGATATGGAAACCGTGGTGTGCTTGATGTGCGGGCACCGGGAGGCGCGGCCGCACTTCGATGCGCGCCTAGCTGCAGCGAACCCGGGGTACCTGGAGCGCCTCGTGGTGGAGGCGGATCAGGTGAACCCGGACGGTGACGTGACGCTCGCTGAAGCAGACGTGGCAGCCTTTCGCATGGCCGGATGCGAGCGCTGTGGTTCTGCCTTGTTGAAGCCGGACGTCGTTTACTTTGGCGAGCCCGTGCCGGCCGAGCGCCGCGATGCCGCCTTTGCGCTGCTGGGCCAGGCGCGTTCGCTCGTGGTGGCCGGCTCTTCGCTGGCGGTTATGAGCGGGTACCGCTTTGTGCTGGAGGCAAAGAAGCAGGGCAAGCGCGTGGCCGTTATCAATGGCGGGCCCGGCCGGGGTGATCAGAAAGTGGATACGCTGTGGCGCACACAGGTGGGACCCGCCTTTGACGCGGTGCTGGATGAGCTGGGGCTATAACTAGCGCGGGATGCTCTCCACCAGTTCCAAAATGGTGCGCACGATCGCGCGAACGCGCTTATCCATCGGCATATCCTCGTGCATGACCATCGCGAGGCGGTCGAAGTCTTGGACATAAATATTGCGGACCGTGCCCTCTGCGACGCCGCGGGGGTCGAGAAAGCAGGTCTCGGGCGGGACAACGACGGCGTCGGACCGCGTGGCAATGCAGGTATAGCTCACGCCGGATTCTAGATCGCCGTCCCGGTTGGTTTCGCGCAGAGCCTCACTGCCGACGACCTGGTCCATGCCCGCCGGCCCAAACCAGCCATCGATGATGGAGCGCAGCACCGCTTCCTGGCGCGGGGTGCGGATGAGGCGGCTGGCGATTCCGCCATAGGTGGTGCCGTGATTCGGCGCGCTAATGCACATCAGGTGCAGGACGTTTTCGGCCCCGCCCTCCATACGCATCCAATAGCGGGCAAGCAGCCCGCCTTGGGAGTGTCCGATGAGAATAACCTTGTCCGCGCCGGTAGCTGCGCGGACGGTATCGATATAAGCGCCAAGCTGGCGCGCAGATTCCGCGAGCGGCTGGGTAGCGCGGTGCCCATAATCAGGGGCGAAGACGGCCCAGCCGTCCTGGCGCAGTTCATTGCCTAGGAGCTGCCATACGCCTTTGGTATCGCAGGTGCCGTGGATGAGGATGACCGGCCAGGGTCGTTCCGCAGTAGGACGCGCGCTCCAGTCATCTTCGAAGACGCCGCGCGGTTTGATGCGGGCTCCAAGGGGAAGGGTAGCGGCGGCATCGGCGTCGAGGGCGGTATCGCCTGGGCTGGTCTTGACCTTCTGGGCTTTGATGAGGTCCGCGATTTCGGCCGCGACCTCCTCGCGCAGTGCCGTGGCCTCGGCAGGGGAGGCGACGCCGCGACGCGGGGAATCGGTCAATTCCTTCTCGTTGGCACGCCAGAATTTGCGGAGTTGTTCGGAAATAGTGGATTTCAACTCAGCCATGGTTCCGGATTGTACTCGTTATTGCAGGTTACCTGTGTTTTTGCCAGGGGTGAAGAAATTTATGGGCAAACCCTTGACCATCCTACGAAAGGTTTATAAACTTAGGCTTGCCTAATCACGGGCGGTGCTTGCAGGAGGGTGCGCTCCACTCCCTCCTTGGGTGCCGAGAGATTAGTCATGGGGAGAAGGCCCACCGATGCGCTGTCGGTGGGCCTTCGTTTATGCAAGAAATCTTGCACGAATGTCTCGGGTAACTTAGTGTGGCTAATCGTTCAAGAATTATTGCACGATTGGAGTTGGAATGAGCCCACGAAAATATGAGCATCCGGCCACCGAGGATTTAGAATTCGTCCGTGTATTGGCTGCAGTAAGTGATCCCATCCGGTTGGAAATGGTCAAGCGCTTAGCAGACGGCAAGGAGCACGATAGCTTGACGCTTGCTGACGATCTGCCTCGGTCGACCCTGACTTACCACACTCGGCGGCTGCGTGAAGCCGGTGTGACGTGGACAAGAAGCCAGGGGCGCAGTTGTGTCATCTCTTTGCGCCGAGACGATCTAGACGAGTGCTTTCCAGGTTTGCTTGACATGGTGATTTCTAATGCTTAAACAGCTATGGCCGTTAGTTTTGGGCAGCGTAGCACTCGGGTTGGATGCGTATGTTATTGCTGGGCTGCTGCCTCAGATTGCCGAAGACTTGGGTGCAAGTGGCAGCGTGATTGGCTTAGGTGTTACCGCTTTTACCGGTGCGTACGCGGTATGCGGCCCACTATTATCAGGTAGGGCGGGCAAGAATCCGCGAAATGGACTGCTGGGCGCTATTGCTGTGTTTTCTCTGGCCAATGTTGTGACCGCTGTATCCCCTACGGTAGGTGTTTTTATAGTTTCGAGGCTGATTGCGGGGGCGGCAGCGGGAATCTATTCGCCATTGTCCGCGGCGGTAGCGGGCATGTCGGTCACAGCGGAGCGTCGCGGACGTGCGCTTTCATTGGTACTAGCCGGTTTGGCGGTAGGAACTGTTGCGGGTGTACCAGCGGGACTGGGAGTGGCCAAGCAGCTAGGCTGGCGGGCTGCCATTGCTTTGGTATCGGTGGTTGGCATGGCGGCGTTGGCAGGTTTAGCGATACGTAAAACGAGTGCTGTACCAGCTGTGCCCTCTTCCTCGCTAGGGCAGCGACTCCGAATCATTGGTCGGGTGGATAATTTCCTAACGGTCTTGGTTACTTTCTTCGTGGGAGTCGGTTCGCTGGGACTGTATACCTATATTTCCGTGGTGCTCGAACGAGTGCAGGTAGACACCATTCCTGGCATGTGGATTTGGGGAATTGGTGGTGCAGTTGGTGCATTTGGAATCGGGCGGGTGCTCGATAAGGTAGATAGTTCTCGCAAGCTAACGACCATAATCATTGTTTTGCTTGCTGCTGATTTTGCAATGTTGTTGCTATTTCCCTCGAGCCGCATGGTGGCACTGGTGTGTCTTTTTGTATGGGGGCTTTTGGGATGGTCTTCCATGGCGCCGCAACAGCATTCGCTGCTCAGTGCAAATCCTGATGAAGGTGCGACTGCCGTTGCTGCTAATGCGTCCGCGAATTATCTGGGTTCGGCTGTTGGCTCCGCAGTAGGTGGCCTATTTTTGCCCTCCTACACGGGAATCTTATTGGGGGCGCTATTCGTAGTCTTAGTAGGAATCGTCTGCAGTATCGGAGTGGGAGCCTTGTCTTTCCCTAAGCCTAGGGACAATGAGAATTAGGAATCTCACGGATCAAAGGCAGGATGCCTGTGTCGGCAGAGGCGCATATACTTCTCGTGGTGCAGTGTGCCGATAGGGTCCGGCGGACCGCAGTTCTTTGCGAGTTAACCGTGGCAATCTGCTTGCCGAATACGGGGTTCGAACTTCATGGCCTCTGAAATGACGTTCGTATCGACGATGGTCATGGGAACTCATAGTCCGCGCCTCATCATCGCGTGGTGGGAGGTGAATCTAAGCAGGGGCTTCGCGGGAGTTCTCATGGAGCGCTACCCCAAACCTTCTTCGGTGGAATTGTATCGCTGACTACCGTACGCACTTCTGCCTCCATGTAACGGATATCGTTTTGGTTCGTTGGCTTTCGTGCGCCTTTCTTTTTGGCAATGGTATCAGCAGCCATATTGCCGAAGCCTTGAGGAAAAGAAGGAATGAAAAGCGCAGACCGCTGCCGTGCTGCTAAGTCCCCGCTACACTCACGTCTATGACCGACCTGCAGCATGTCCACTCCGTTGATGAGGCGGTAAGCCGCCTGATTGAGCTCTATGAGAATTCCTGCGAGCTTGCCCGCAAGACGTTGGAATCAGGAAACCTGGATGACTATCGCTACGTGGTGTATCCAAAGGTTACGGTGGATATTCGCAAGTGGCAGCCGATCGATCGTTCCGAGCCCTTCGGCTACGTCAACGAGGCAGGCAAGTATTCGGCGGTCATTTCCAAGCCGCATATTATCCGGGACTACCTGCACGAGCAGCTCACCCGCTTGGCGGGCAATTATCCGTGCGATATCTTTGTTGGCCAGTCGGACCAGCGCATTCCGCCGGAATACATCAAGGACACGGGTAAAGCCCCGCAGGAACGTGGGCCCATTCCGCGGCCGACGTTGGATGAGGTCAACGATGCGATCATTGATGGCGAATGGGATGCCTTCCATGGCGAGGAAAAGCCGCTATTCCACTTTGGCGCCCAGCGCTTCGATATCGCCTGTGCGCGCATCGAGCATTACACCGGTATCGAGGTCGATACGGTACAGAAATACATTCTGTTTACTAACTACGCGATGCACACCACCGAGTTTGTGAAGTTTGGTCTGCGTGAGCTGACCAAGGAAGACTCGCGCTATACCGCCTTGGTGCTGCCCAATGGTGAGACCATCCACCCCAACGATGCGGTGGACCTTGATGTGGACGGTTTAACGTTGACCTCCCGGTACCAGATGCCCCGCTTTGACCTGATTACTGCCGGCGGCGATGGCATCACGATGATCAATATCGGCGTAGGCCCCTCGAATGCCAAGACCATTACGGATTGCTTGGCGGTGCTACGGCCGGAGGCCTGGATTATGATCGGCCACTGCGCTGGCATGGACGGACGCATGCGCATCGGCGACCTGATTTTGGGCAATGCCTATCAGCGCAATGACCACATCTTGGACCAGAAGGTTGCGGCGACCTCTCCCATCCCGGCGATTCCGGAGGTGCAGCGCATGCTTGAGTCCGCGGTGAAGTCGGTATACGGCGACGATAACTCGCTCATGCGCACCGGCACGGTGCTCTCCACCGATGACCGCAACTGGGAGTGGCGTACCAACCGGGACCTGTGGGAGTGGCTGCGTACCTCCACCGCGGTGGCCGTGGATATGGAATCGTGCACGCTCGCGGCCAATGGCTACCGCTACCGCGTTCCTTATGGCACGCTGCTTTCAGTCTCTGACCTGCCGCTGCACGCGGTGCCGAAGTTGCCGGCGCAGGCGCAGGCTTTCTATTCCAATTCGAAGGAAGCCCACGTGATGTGCGCGGTGCGCGCCATGGAGCATCTAGCCGAGAATCCGGAGCGTCTGCGCACCCGCAAGCTGCGTCGGACTTTGGGTGAGGTTCCCTTCCGGTAGCTGCCTTTTCTTTGGCAGGCATCGCTCGTTAAACTACAAAGAAAGCCCATGACGCAAAAGGAGCCACACAATCGTGACTGAAAATTGGATCCACCCGGACCGGGAAAACCTCACCTGGGAGGTCTTCGGCGAGGCGAGCCGAAACCTATCGGAACAGATTGTGGAATCTGGCTGGTTCCCAGACCTCATCGTGGGCGTCGCCCGCGGCGGTCTGATCCCAGCCGGCGCTATTGGTTATGCCATCGGCGTGAAGGCCATGGGCGCTATCAATGTGGAGTTCTACACCGATATCGGCCAGACCTTGGATGAGCCTGTAATCCTTTCCCCGCAGCTGGATACGGATTCGCTCAAGGGCAAGAAGGTCTTGGTTGTCGATGACGTCGCGGACTCCGGCAAGACCCTCGATCTGGTGGTTAACCTGCTTAAGGAAACCGCGGACGATGTGCGCTCGGCCGTCATTTACACCAAGCCGAAGACCATCTTTGAGCCGGATTTCTCGTGGAAGAAGACCGACCAGTGGATCAACTTCGCGTGGTCCGTGCTGCCCGTGATCACCGCGGATGGCTCTTTTAAGGAAGGCTCCTAAAGTCCACTAGGATGTGCAGGCGTGATTAAAGAACAGTCTGCTCCTACAGGCGTCATCGCCAGTTTCCGCTATGCATTTTCCTCACCTGCGCGCCTGCGCAAGGAGGTATTCGGCGGACTAGCGGTGGCGCTTGCTTTGATCCCAGAGGTCTTAAGCTTTTCCATCCTCGCAGGGTTGGATCCGCGGGTGGGGTTGTTTTCCTCCGTGGTGATGGCCATGGCTATCGCCTTTACTGGCGGTAGGCCAGCGATGATTTCCGCCGCGGCCGGTGCGGTGGCCTTGGTGGTCTCACCGCTCGCGCATGAGCATGGGCATGATTATGTGGTCGCCGCAGTGCTGTTGGCGGGAATTATGCAGGTGGTATTGGCCGCGGTGGGTGTGGCCAAGCTCATGCGCTTTATCCCGCGCTCGGTAATGACGGGGTTCGTCAATGCGCTGGGCATCATGATGTTTACCACGCAGCTGCCGCACCTTATTGATGTGCCGTGGATGGTGTATCTGCTGGTGGCCATTGGCCTGGCCATCATGCTGGGGCTACCGCGGTTGACCACGGTGATTCCCGCGCCGCTGATCACCATTCTGGTGGTCAGCATTATTGCGGTGGCGGCCGGATGGCAGGTGCCCGATGTGGCGGACCAAGGCGAGCTACCCACCTCGCTGCCGGGGCTTTTCGTGCCGGATATTCCGTGGAACTTGGATACCCTGCAGCTGATTGCGCCCTATGCCTTTGGCATGGCGTTGGTGGGCCTGATGGAATCGCTCTTGACGGCCAAGCTGGTCGATGACCTTACGGATACCCACTCCGATAAGACGCGCGAGTCCTTTGGCCAGGGCGTGGGCAATATCCTCGCCGCGGCCATCGGTGGCATGGGCGTGTGCGCCATGATTGGCCAGACCATGATCGGCGTGAAGGCATCCCAGGCGCGCACGCGCTTGTCGACGTTCCTCGCGGGCGCCTTCCTCCTCATCCTCTGCCTACTCTTTGGCGAGACCGTTGGCCGCATTCCGATGGCCGCGCTGGTGGCGGTGATGATCATCGTGGCCGCAACGACGGTGGATTGGCATTCGGTACACCCGCGCACGCTTAAGCTCATGCCGCTATCAGAAACACTCGTGATGCTGGTGACGGTGGTGGGAACGCTGGCCACGCATAACTTGGCGGTGGGCGTGGTGCTCGGCGTGGTGGCGGCCTCGATTGGCTTTGCCCGCCGCGTGGCTCACCTGGTGGAGGTAAAACAAGTAGGCGATGCTGAGTATGCGGTGCGCGGCCAGCTTTTCTTCGCCTCTTCCAATGACTTGGTCTACGCCTTCGATTACACGCTGGACACCCAGCGCGTGGTGGTAGACATGGCCGAGGCCGAGGTATGGGATGCCTCCACCGTGGCGACGCTGGATGCGGTGCAGAAGAAGTACGCCGATCGGGGCATCGAAGTAGAGTTTCGTGGTCTGGAAGGAGCTAGCGCGCAGCGCCTGAATCGCCTTAGCGGCCGCCTAGGTGATTAACATCACATTTATGGACTGGGGTGCGGAGGCTTAAGTAGTAGGCGCCGAACTGACCTTGAGTTCGCGTTGGTGTAAATGCAAAGGATCCGCGATGACCTCGCGTTCTTAGGGGAACTTTGCCTGCGCACGATGGCTAGCTTTGTCTTGGCTAACTTAGGTTATCCAATCTAAAAAAGCATAATGACGTGCAAGTTTACTTAAGTAGGCCTTGCTGGATTGCGGGAGAATCTTCGGTAGTGTGGTGTTTAGCACTTATTGATTTCCCTGCACAGAAAGGTTTTTACAATGGACGAGAAACTGCAAACCCTCCTGAATAACCAGGTCATTAGCGAGTACGGCGCTTCCATGGTCTATACCCAGCTGGCCTTCGAGATGGACAACCTTTCCTTCCCGGGTATGCGCGATTGGTTCATGGGCCAGGCCGCTGAAGAGCGCGTGCATGCCGAAAAGATTGCGGACCATTTGCTTTCCCGCGGTTATCGCGTAGAGCTCAATGACATTCCGGTCGGCTCCGTGAAGGCGGCTAACCCGCAGGATGCTTTCCAGGCTTCCCTGGAGCACGAGCAGAAGGTATCCGAGGAAATCCGCTCCATCGCTCGCGCGGCGCTGGAGGCACAGGATCTGGAATCCCGCCAGTTGGTTGACTGGTTCCTGAGCGAGCAGGTAGAGGAGGAAGCTACCGTTTCTGAGATTTTGGACCAGATCAAGCTGGTGGGCAATGACGGTTCTGGCCTGCTGCGCATCGATGAGCGCCTGGCTGGCCGCACCGATGGCGGCGCTGCCTAAGCCGCCCGGTGAATAACAAACCCATCAAGATTTAGAGCAATCCTCCCATAGCACTGCGGTGCGGTGGGAGGATTGTGTGTATGTCAACGCAACGCAAGGCTTTCTGCGCCATCACACTTTTGATTCTGGCGCTCTTTCTCATCGTGGGAGCGGCAATCATGTCCACGCACGTGGCCTTGGGGGTATTTTTGACCACAGCGGCGCTGATGCTCGGCCCATTCGCTGGGCTCGCGCTGCTAGTTTATGGTGCCGTGGGCAAGCGCGGCTTGGTCACGCGCTCGCTATATAGCCTCGGTGGGATGCTGCTCATTGGTGCAATCGGGGGTATCTTTTCCTTGTCGATGGAACAGGCGCCTGTGATGCTGCCTATTTTTGTGGCCGGTGCCGGCGTAGGGATCGTGGCCGTGCTGACCCAAGCGCCGAAACGCGCATAAACTGGGCCTTGTTATGCCCAAACTCCTCTTTGATATGTACGGCGTGCTCATGCGCCCGGCCACCCCAGAAAGCCACTCCGACTTGGAGCGCCTCCTCGCGCCGCCAGATCCAGAGGCGATGTGGGAGGCCTACGGGTTTTATCGGCCGGATTATGATGCCGGCATTTTTAGCGATAGCCACTATTGGAATGAGGTAGCAGCCCGCGCCGGGTTGGGGGAGGTTCCCGTCGCGGAGGCGGTAGCGTGCGAAAACCGCGGCCTATTGGAGGCGGACCAAGAGATGGTCGCTCTGGTCAAGGGGCTTATCGGGGAAGGCTATAGCGTGGGCATCTTATCCAATATCCCCACTACGCTGGCGGGCCAGGTGCGAAAGCAGCAGCCGTGGCTGGAGGATTGCGCGGCGGTGACTTTTAGCTGCGATATTGGCGTGGCCAAGCCGCACCCAGAGGCTTACCGTGTGGCCGTGGATGCGCTCTCCGCGCAGCCGAAGGATACGCACTTTTTTGATGACCGCATCGACTACGTGGAGGGCGCTAGCTACTGCGGGCTCAATGCCCACCTCTTTCGCGGCATCGACTCGGTACGCGAGGTTCTAAGCACACTGGAGTGAGCGGCCTAGCTCCAGCGGTTGGCGCAGGAGCTGGTCGGTGGCCACGGTGCGGGCTACCGCGCGGACAATCTCCTTATGGCCGGGGATCATGCGCAGCTGCAACTCATCGCCCGCGGAGGCGCGGACGGTGGCGGCAAATTGCTTGGGGGCCTGTGGGTCGTCGGTAAACGCGCCGCCGGCGATAACCACGGTGGCCGGGGAGTGGGCCTTGACCAGCTCCGCGGTGATGGCGCCCAACTGGCGGGCGCGCTCGTCCAAAATGGCGCGGACGGCAGGGTGGGAGTCGGCTACTTGGGCGGCGTCGGCAAGCGTGGCTACTTCCACGCCCTCGTGACGCACCTTCTCTAGGACGTGCTGGGTGGCCAGCAGGCGCTCGGAAGCGCCGTGACCGAGCAGTTCAGAGTGCGTTTGCGGCACGGGAATAATGGGGCTGACCTCGTCCTCGACGGAGAGCGCCGAGCCGATGGAATCGTCCGCGAAGAGCACCAGAACGCGCTCGCTGGTGCCAATCTCGGCCGCCTGGGTCTCGGAGCCGAGGATGGCCGGGATGGCGGAGGAGACCACCACGGGCACGCCGAACTGGAAGCGAAGGCGTTCGGCGAGGTCCACGCCGTGCCAGTTGAGGTTTTCCGCGGTGACCAGGCCGTTATCATCCACGGTGCCCGAGGTAGTCACGCCGAGGGAGACCAAGCGGTGGTCCAGGTTCGTCAGCATGCGATTGATGCCGGCCATGATGTGCTCGAGGAAGTCATCTTCGCTGAGGTTAGCCACCGGGGTGGTCAATTCCTCTTCGCTCAACGTGCGGCCCTTGATGTCATAAAGGCCGATGTAGGTCTGCTTAGTGCCTACGGAGATTCCGCCGAGCGCCCAGTCATTATCGGCCGCCTCAAGCGGCACGGTGGGCCGGCCGCGCCCGCGGGACTGGGTGAGGTCGGTGCGTTCCTGGATGAGGCCCGCGTTGAGTAGGGAAGTAGTAGCGCGCGTGATGGTGGGCTGGGAAAGTCCGGTGGCTTCCACCAGCTCGCTCCGGGTGATGATCGGGTTCAGGCGCACCAAATGAAGGCACTTTGCGGCCGGTGTGCGGGGGCGCGTGAACACTGGGCCAGGTTTGATCATAAAAAGAAGTATAAATATTCCAGACTGCTTTGTCTAATCTCATAAACTCACCATGTACCGAATGGTCTAAAGGTGGTGGTGGGCGCGCAGATATCTATGCTGGAGAGCATGCAGTCAGTAGCGGTTTATTGTGGTTCAGCAACAGGAAACTCGCCGGCCTATACGCAGGCGGCACAGGAATTGGGCGCGGAGCTGGCCCGACGCGGCCTGACTCTGGTTTACGGCGGCGGCAATATCGGCTTGATGCGCGAGGTGGCAGAGGCCTGCCTGGCCGCCGGCGGTACCGTCACCGGCGTGATGCCGCAGTCGCTGGTGGACCTGGAGATTTCCCACCCCGGCCTGACCACCCTCGAGGTGGTCGGCTCCATGGCTGAGCGCAAGACCCGCATGGAGCAGCTTGCTGATGCCTATATTTGCCTCCCCGGCGGCGTCGGCACCCTCGAAGAGCTCACCGAGGTGCTCACCTTGCAGCAGCTGGGCCACATCCGCGGCCCGGTAGGCCTTGTTAATACGGAGGACTTTTGGCGCCCGTTCTATGCCATGTACGCCGCCATGGCCGAGTCCGGCTTCATCCTGCCGCGTTTTGTCGACGCCTTGGTGATGGAGGAGAAACCGCAGGATATCCTGGATAAATTCAGCGGCTGGAGCTACCCCGGAACAAAGTGGGACAACGATTAGTTAACAAGTTCGCAACTTCAGCCCGCCCGGGTGGCTTATAGCTGATACTTAGGGATAGACTTCCTCGTTATGAGTTCTGAGCAGACCGCTAAGCGCCAGCCCTCTCTACTGGACGCTTCGTGTGATAACTTCGTTCACGACCTAGCCGAGCTTTCCCCCACCGATGCCACCGAGTGGGGCATTGACGGCTACGAGGGCGAATTGCAGGATTTCTCCCCCGAGTACTTCACCGCCATCGCAGACCGCACCCGCGAAATGGTCGCGGACCTGGATGCCCTAGATGACACCACCGATGAGTCCGATGATGAGGATGACTTTGATGACGTGGACTATGTCACCGCGGCCGTCCTGCGCGATCGCCTGTGCCTTGAACTAGATCTGCACCACCACAGCGAGGATGTACGCTGCCTGAATAACATCGCCTCCCCGGTCCAGACCATCCGCGATACCCTGCTGCTTATGCCGCAGGACACGGAGGAGGACCGCGATGCCATTCGCTCCCGCCTGTCCAAGGTGAAGACCTCCCTGGCCGGATACCGCAGCTCCTTGGAGGAAGCGGCCTCCCACGGCATGGTGGCACCGCACCGACAGATCTCTGAGGTCATTGTGCAGTGCGAGCGGCTTGCCGACGCCGACTCGATGCTCGAGTCCCTCGGCCTCGACGCCGACTCCGCCGAGGTGCAGCAGGCCAAGGAGGCCTTTGGCGAGTTCTCCGATTGGCTCTCCAATGACCTGCAGCCCCAGGCGCCTAACAAGGACGCTGTGGGCCGCGAGCGCTACGAGCGTTTTTCCAAGCTCTTTGTGGGCGATGCCGTTAACCTCGATGAGGCCTATGAGTGGGGCCTGGATCAGGTGCGCAGCTTGCGGGCGGAGCAGGAAAAGATCGCTCACGAGCTCTATGGTTCCGATTGCTCGGTGCGCTCGGCGATGCGCAAGCTTAACCACGAGGAGCGCTATACCCTGCGCGGCACCGATGCGCTGGTGGAGTGGATGCAATCCACCGCCGATGGCGTCATCGCTGAGCTCAATGGCAAGGATTTCGATATTCCGGAGGAAGTAGAAGAGATCGAGTGCTGCATCGATCCGGCCGGCACCGGCGGCATCTTCTATACCCCGCCGAGCGATGACTTCTCCCGCCCGGGCCGCATGTGGTGGTCCGTGCCGGAGGGCCAGGACACCTTCCATACTTGGCAGGAACTGACCACCGTCCACCACGAGGGTGTGCCGGGACACCACTTGCAGCTCGGCTCCGCGCTGGTGCAAGAAGATCTCAATCTGTGGCGCCGCGCGGTGACGTGGAACTCTGGTCATGGCGAGGGTTGGGCGCTCTACGCCGAACAGCTCATGGCCGAGCTGGGCTACATGGATGACCCGGGCTTCCGCATGGGCATGTTGGATGCGCAGCGCCTGCGCGCCGCCCGCGTGGTCGTGGACATCGGATTGCACTTGGGCAAGCAGTTGCCGGATTGCGCTACCTCTGGCGTTTGGGACAAGGCGCACGTGAAGACCTTCATGCGTGAGAACACCGCTATGGATGATGCGAACCTCAACTTTGAGGTCAATCGCTACCTCGGCTGGCCGGGCCAGGCGCCGTCCTATGCATTGGGGCAGCGCCTGTGGCAGGAGACCCGCGCCGCGGCCGAGAAGCAGGGCATGAGCGCGCGCGAGTTCCACTCCGAGGCCCTCGCCCTTGGCTCCGTGCCGATGTCCGTCCTTCGCGAGGCCGTCTTGGACAACTAGCGGCGCAGCAGCCGCTGGGCCAGCCGCAGCAGCTGTGGCAAGTAGCCCGCTACGACCAGCACCGCGATGAGTCGGGTGAGCTGGACTGCGATGACCGCGGGCCCGGCCCCGCCCTCGGCCGAGAGCGCGAGCACGGTCTCCAGCGCGCCGGGGCTGGTGGCCAGGTAGGCCTCAAAGTAGGTGATGTGCAGCCATTTGGTCAGCGGCCAGGCGGTGGCCGCGCAGATGCCGATAATGACCACGATGAAAAGAACCGTGGCGGGCAATTGCTTGGCAAAGGCCTTAAGTGCCGGAAGCGAGAGCTGGCCACCGCAGACCCAGCCGATGGATAAGAATGCCATCACTTTGAAGGCGTAGAGCGGCTCGAGCGTGTGGCCCTCCGGCAGCACGAAGGAGACCAGCACTGTCAGCAGAAGGGGGCCGAGCACGGCCGTGGCGGGCAGGTGCAGCAGCTTTCCCACCTTCTCACCCAGGAAGGCGATGGCAAGGACCAGCGCGATGATCCACCACGTGGTTTCTCCCTCCACCGTGAGGTCCGCGCCCTTACCGGCTGGGGTATCGAGCAGCGCGACGACGGCCGGGAGCGATACCGAGACCACCAATAAGCGCAGGTATTGGGTGAGGGCGACGTAGCGGAAGTCGGCACCGAGTTCGTCGGCAAGCGCGGGCATCAGCGAGGCACCACCCGGCAGCATGGATAGAATGCCGGTCTCTGAGGACACATCGCGCGGCTGCGCGCGGTGCAACAGCAAGCCGCCGACGATGCCAACCATGATGGTGACAAAGGACATCGTCACCGCCGCGGGCAGGAAACCCACCAGCTGGCCCAGCGGCACCACGGTGAGGGGCAGCGCTGCCATCATGCCGATAAAACCGCGGGACATATTATAAAAAGTCCGGTTGACCTGGAGGTCTTCGCCAGTAATGAGGGCCATGGCGCCCGAGGAGATAATGGCCGCCAAAATCCATGCGGCGGGCACGTGCCACAGGCTAAAAAGCCAGCCCAAAAGAACAGAGACCGGGACAACGATGGCCCACCGCGCTACTGTGTGGGCATCAAGCCTAGCGCTGTCCTGCCGTGCGGCCATGCCCTGTCCTCCTTGAAATACTTTATCGATTAGAGTGTAGCGCCCTTTCCTCCCTCTACAGTGGGGAGATTTGTATAGGCGGGTTATCACAATACATGACTAAAGATTTATGATCGGGGGCATGGAAATCGATGTGGCGCAGTGGGTGATTCTCTTTCTTGGTACCGCGACTGCGGGATGGATCGATGCGGTCATCGGCGGTGGCGGATTGATCCTCATCCCGCTGCTGCTCGCAGTCCTTCCCGGCCTCGCGCCTGCGGCGGCGTTGGGAACGAGCAAGCTGGCCTCGGTTACCGGCACCGGCTCGGCAGCTGTGACCCTTGCGCGCAAGGTGAAGCTGGACAAGGCGGAGATGGCGCGCTTCATCCTTATCGCGCTGGTCTGCTCCGGGTTGGGGGCCAGCGTGGCCTCGAGCCTCGATAAAGACATCATGCGCCCCATCATCATCGTGCTCATGGTGGCTGTGGGCATCTTCGTGGCCTTTAAGCCAGACTTTGGCAGTAGCGACTCGGCCGGTACCCGTGGTGGTTGGCGGACCGTCGTGGTCTTGGTGCTCTCCGGCATCATTTCCTTTTATGATGGCATCTTCGGTCCGGGTACCGGAATGTTTTTGATCATGGCGTTCACCTCTATTTTTGCGCAGAACTTTTTGACCTCTGCGGCCATGGCCAAGGTAGTCAATACCGCGACCAACTTCGGTGCGCTCATCGTGTTCATTATTGGGGGACACGTGTGGTGGACGCTCGGCATCGTGCTCGGCGTAGCCAATATCGCCGGCGCACTTCTCGGCGCTCGTACCGTGCTCGGTGGCGGTGCCAAGTTCATCCGCTATGCGTTGCTTACCCTGGTCGTGGTCATGAGCTGCTACCTGGGCTGGCAGCAATGGGGTTAATTACATCCGACTCTTGGTGCGCGCGGTAGCAATCGCATTCCACGGGTCCTCCGGCCAGGGGTGCTTGGGGTAGCGCCCGCGCATATCGGCGCGCACGCCAGCATAAGGACCGGACCAGAAGCTGGCGAGATCATCGGTCACCGCGAGCGGGCGGCCGGCGGGGGAGAGCAGGTGGAATTGCACGCGGTGGCCGCAGTATTCGGGGGATGCGGCCAGGCCGAAGCATTCTTGCAGCTTGATATGGACTACGGGGCGATCGCCGGACCAGTCGATTGTGGCATCGCGGCCGGAGGGAACCGGGAGGCGCTCGGGGGCGAGCTCGTCCAGACGGGCGGCTTCCGGCCAGGGCAGAAGGCGTTGCAGCGCGGGGTACATGTCGAGCTTGGCAGCGGGGGTTCCTTCCGCGATACGGTGGAGCTCGGGTCCGAGCCACTCGGCGGGATCCGCGGAATCGACATCGGGCCACGGCTCGCCAAAGTGGGCGTGCAGGTGGCGCAGGCGGTCTTTTAAACTTTGGGCCTTCTCGCTGAGAGTAAAGAGTCCTAGGCCTTCTTCACGGATGCCGGCGGCAAGGGCCTCCTCGGCCGCGGGGCCGGTAACTTTGACAGGGGTTTCAGAAAGCGTGATGGCGCCCGCGGCCTTGACTTTGACGCCGCGCACACGGCCATCGCGCAGGAAGGCCCGGGTTTCTTCGGTGACGCCGATGGCTGCCAGAGCTGCGGTTTCCTCGATGCGGGCGGCCGAGCGGATGATGGCATTGCCCGCATTAGACAGGGAAACCTCCGCGATGGCGAGCCACGGCGCTCCGGCCAAACCCGAGTTATCGAGCAGGCGGGCGCGGGTGCCGCTAGCCAGCAGGTAATCCTCGCCTACGCGCTTGGCCACCTGCTCGGGAAAGGCGGTGGCGACGACCTCGCCGGGATCGGCAGGGCCGAGATCGTCGACGAGGCGGGCGAGCCGCTTGACCTCTCTTTGGGGTGGGCGGTGACGGGTGAGGTTGGGGGTTAAGGGGGCGTCGGCAAGCGAGGCGATAATGGGCGCGGCCTGGCTGCCATGGCGGAGCAGGGCGGCACCAAGGCGCGGATCGGTGGGCAGGAGGGCGAGCTCCTGCGTGGCGCCAATGCGCTTGAGCGTTGCCTGCGCGGAGGCGAGGGCCTGGGCCGGGGGCGGATCGAGCAGCGGGAAATCGGGGCCCGCGCCCCAGCAGTCCAGAAACAGCGCGGCCTGGGTTAGGTCCGCGGAGAGGATCTCCGGAGTGGTGTGTGGGGAAAAGTGCTGGTAATCGTCCTGCGAATAGCAGCGAATAACGGTGCCCGGTGCCTCACGGCCGGCACGACCAGCGCGCTGGTCGGCACTCGACTTGGAGGTAGACACCGTCACTAACCCGGACATGCCGCGTTGGGCGTCGCGCCGGGGAACGCGGGAAAGCCCGGTATCTACCACCACGCGCACGCCCGGCACGGTAAGCGAGGACTCCGCGATGGAGGTAGCCACGACGATGCGCTGTTCATCGGTATATAGCGCGGCGTCTTGCTCCGTGGTGGTTTGCTTGCCGTGCAGCGGGAACACATTATGGCCCTGCAGCGCTTCACAGACGAGGTTTACTTCGCGCACGCCGGGCACAAAGACCAGCGTTGATTCCTGCTGACAGGCTGCCTGCTTGGCGACGTCCCCGTAAAACTCCCTCGTTCCCGCCGCCCTGCCCGGCATGGGGGCGTACTGGATATCGAGTGGATGGGTGACCGCCTCGGTCACGTGGACGGGCGCATCCATAAGCTGGGAAAAACGCTGCGCATCCACGGTTGCAGACATGGCGATGACGCGAAAGTCCTCGCGCAATTCGGCTAGCTCCAGGCACATGCCTAGCACGAGATCCGTATCGAGCTGACGCTCGTGGACCTCATCGATGGCAACGGCAGCCACGCCCTCGAGCTCCGGATCCTTGAGCAGGCGTCGCAGCAGCACGCCCGGCGTGACGAACTCGACGTCACTGCCCTTGCGGGACTCGCCCCGGATGGCGAAACCGACCTTGTCCGGGGTGCCGCTAAGCGTGCTCAGGCGTTGCGCGGCCGCGCGCACGGCTACACGTCGCGGGGCGGTGACGATGACCTTGCCGCGCCCTGCCGCGTGATTGGCCAGCGCTGGTGGCACGAGCGTGGTCTTACCCGTACCGGGCGGGGCCTGGATGACGACGTTTCCGGTGCTAGGTAGCGAATCGATGGTCTCGGCTACGGGAAGTCCCGCGCCGATTCTGGCGAGATCAAACATTTAGTTGGCGGCTCCAAAACCCTCGACGGGGCCGTTGAGATCCTGGCGCTCCCAGGCCTTCTCATTGTCTTCCAGCTTGCGCACCACGCGGCCGGGTGATCCCAGGACCAGCGAATTATTCGGGATATCGGTGGTAATAAGCGTGCCCGCGCCGACGACGCAGTTCTTCCCGATGGTAATCCCCGGCAGCACGGTGACATTGGCGCCAAACCAGGTATTCTCACCGACGGTGATGGGCTTGGCTATCTCCCAGCCGCCGGCGCGCATTTCATGATCATTGACCGGATGCCCCACCGTAATAAGAGAGCAATTCGGGCCCACCATGACGCCATCACCCAGCGTCACCTTGGCCTGAGCCAAGATGGTGGCACCGAAATTGATAAAGACGCGCTCACCGCACACCAAATTGCATCCATATTCTAGGTTCAGCGGTACGTGCAGGCCCGGCACCGCAGATTCCTCCGGCAGAATCTCGCGCAAGATGCCCTTCGCGCGCTCCGGATCTGTATTCTGCAGCTCATTGAGCTGCTTGACCAGGCGAAAACCGCGCTGATGCTCCTTCTTCGCTTCCGGCATGCTCGGCAGGAACCACTCCCCGCCGGTCATCCGCTCCCATGAGCCGTAGCGTTCCAAGCCCTGCAGCCTTTGTGCATCCATGGGTGTCATTGTAGAGGGTGGGTGGTGCTTAATAAGTATCTGCGAAAATCACTAAGGTTCCGGTAAATCACAAACTCACAGGCCGCTTTTGCTGGCTCGATAAAATCTGTAGACGACATTGGCAATGCGGTTGCTGATTCTCAGAGTTAAGCTTGAGTGTTAGTAGAAGGCCAAGCACAATGAGTGAGCATATGGAAACAGATTCAAGAAAAATCGTCGATAATATTTTGAGCGATATGGCGGAACTCAATGACTGGATCTGTATTGCTGATGCAACTGGGGCGAATGGGAAAAACTCGTTTTATGCTACGTATGACGATGTCGTTACCATCCTTAGCGCAGTCAAAAACTCCTCAGCAGTGACGCTTGGAAAGGTCGGCGCAGGATTTCAAGACCTTCCGGATACTTGGTCTCCTAGGGAAATAGCGAGCGAAGTGTTTTCCTCCTCGAATCCTACCGCTGAGATGATGGACTTCTGGATAAGGGAATTAGAAGACCCCCAGCGTTAGCCCCCGCAATCTTCACACCGCAAGTACGACGCTATGGATTAGGCGAATTCTGCACGTGGGGAGGAGGGTGATTTCACCTTTTGTTCTGGATGGATTATCGCAGGTGGAACTCTACGACGTCTACCTCGTCATCGTCACCTAATCCGGGATAGTGAGTATCTAGCGCTTCCTGAAGCTCGGTGAGAGAGCCAAAACCGTCATTTCTAGCTTGCTTTTCCGACAATTCACTTCGCTGGGTAGAGGCAACGGACGTAACCTGTGCCGGGATGGTGACGACCTCTCCAGATTCTTTCTCGAAGACAATTTGGGCACTTCCTTCATGGAAAGGATCATCTACCCGGATGGTTTGTTGCTTTTCTCCGCTACGAATTGATTCCTCGTAGCCTTCCCACATGTAGATGCGCTGTTCTTGTCCCATATCTCGCCAGTTGAATGCGAATGGCAAGAGTTCTTCTACGGTAGGTGCTTCAAGTCCATTGCTTCCGCGCACGATGCACCGGATGGACGGATCAACATCAAAAAGCACCTGGCGGCATTTACCGCAGGGAGGAATAACTTGACCAGTAGGTCCGTATACGGCGACTACTGCTTGGATTGGGTCCTCTGGATAACTAGCAGCATGATTGGCTAAAGCCGAGATCTCCCCGCAAGGACCACCGAGGAAGTGGTGCGCGTTCAAACCGAGTACGTGTTTTCCTGATTTGGTAAGGAGTGCTGCGGCTACAGTGTGGTCTTCTCCGTCTTGAAAACGCTGTGCATGGGTGGTTGCTTTGGCCAGTAAATTTCGAAGTTCGTTGGTAATCACTCTTTAAGGGTAATAATTGCCAACGCGCTTTATCTATGTGAAGACAGAGATCAGGAACATCGGGGTTTCTGGGATGCATCAAAATAGCTGGGCTTAACAGACGTCCTCATGAATGCTATGACTACCGCTTCTGTGGGAGCGCGCGTGTGGGCAGAGAATGCAGGACGGCAGTCGGAATAAGCAATGCGCCGCAGCAATGACAGAAGCAGTCCTCTTTCTTTGCGCTTTAACGGGTGGGTGGTTCCGCCGAAAACCGCGTTAGTGCGTAAGTTGAGCGTTTACTACCCTTCTGCGTGCTAGGTGTGCAGATTGTGATCGATTTGCTTGTGTACACACAAATCAGAATTCTGTAAACGATGCCTGTTGCTGCTTTTGAGTCTTTAAAGCGCTGGAGTTCAGCCCCTCACACCATGGTGGGTATACCCTAAATCCTCTCTTTCCTGGGGCTGCTCCGGAGGTAATACCGAGACGTTGTAAATCTTGATTGCTAAATTGAAACACACCTCGGTGATCTCCTTGAATCACAAAGACTAGGAGACCGTCGCCGCAGGAAGAATCTTCAAAAGGCGCGGATTCCCCTTCATGGTTGCGTTGCCAGAATGCTACGAAGGCTCCTGGTTTAGAAGGCGTGGTGCGAGCTGTGCGAACATGCCAGGTTTTAGCTCCCAACGCGGCTATTCCCGATTCATAATTCGCATTATCACTTGTTTCATTGATGGTGCCCTCTAAATTAAAGGCCGCCATGAATTGGTAAAAGGAATCAAACTTCATTTTTCTACGCGTTGTATACAGCTACTTTGTCTGAAATTGAAGCTTAAGGAAAGCGGCGGAGGGCAACAAATTCCCCACGTTGTTTGAAGTGTCCAGGGTTGGGGCCGATTGGTCTTAAACGCATTCTGGGCCTTGTCGAAGGAAAGTTCTGATCGCTTTATCGGAGCGTGGGGATTACGGTGAGGTCATGCTGTTTGATTCGCTGCCGCGGCCGAGCGTGCGTGTGGCCCCGGGGGTGGGGCATGTGCCGGGATGGGTGGGCGTCGATAAGCAGAAGGCCTTGGTGGAAGAGATGCGCGGCATTGCGCGCGAGTATGCGGCGACACCGATGGCGATGGTGCGTCCGCAGTTGAAATCCGGCGGGCAGGTGAGCGTATTTCAGCTGCATCTGGGCAGGTATTGGCACTATCCAAGCTATCGCTATGTAGACAATATGAACGGTACGCGGGTTCCGCCGGTGCCGGAGAGCTTGCGGCGGATTGCACCGGGGGCACTGCGCGCCGCGGCGGAGGTGGCACCCGAGTTAGAGCCGTGGGTGGATACTTTTGTGCCGGAGATGGCATTGGTGAATTACTATCCGCCGGGATCGGCCATGGGCATGCACGTGGATGATTCGGAGGAATCACCTGCGCCGGTGATTTCGCTTTCCATTGGGGATGAGGCACTTTTCCGTATGGGGCATGCCGAGGCGCGCACGCGACCGTGGGATGACATCACGCTGTGCTCTGGGGATTTGGTGGTCTTTGGCGGGCCAAAGCGCTTTGCCTACCACGGGGTAGTGCGCGTTAATGACGGCACGTTGCCGGAGGGGTGTGGGCTGAGTGAAGGGCGTATCAACATCACTATCAGACAAGTATCTGCACGAGCGGTAAGCTAGAGATGTTACATAAAGCTTGAAGGAAAGAAGGTTCTCTTATGTCCCGTATCGGCATCATCATCGGCAGCACCCGCGATAAGGCCGCCGGCAAGGTAGTGGGCGAGTGGCTCAATGACGTGGCCCAGGGTCGTCAGGACGGCGTGGAGTACACCCTGCTGGATCTCAAGGAATTCGATATTCCTGTCCTGACCACCGATGTGGTACCGGCTGCCGCTAATAAGCAGTACGCGGACGAGAAGGTCCAGGCATGGTCCGATGCCGTCGATGCTTGCGATGGCTTCATCTTTATCACCCCGGAGTACAACCGCTCCGTGCCGGGCCCGTTCAAGAATGCCTTCGACTGCCTGGCCGCAGAGTGGGCGGGCAAGCCCGTTGCCTTCGTCGGCTACGGCCCATCCGGTGCGGTCCGCGCCATCGAGGCATGGCGCCCTATCGTGGTGAACTTCTCCATGCCGCAGCTGCGCAACCAGATCGAGTTCTACCTCGCCACCGACTGGGCAGAGGGCGAATTCCGCCCGGTCGATTTCAAGGTGGAGCGCACCAATTCCTTGTTGGCTGAGCTGGAAGAGGCTGTTTCCGCATAATCAGTGCCTGGTGACCGCATACAAAAAGCCAGCCCCCGCGCTCTTTCTGTGAACTGCTCCCCATTAGTTGGACTGAGAAATCAGTTTCCGATTAGTGGGGAGTAGTTTTCATTGAGAGCTCGAAGTTTGGTGAGTGAGCATCAGCGGGAGCAGTTGGTTGAACTATTTG